>NZ_CAUVXL010000269.1:0-44853 GCF_963555915.1 Protofrankia sp. Cas4 | reverse complement strand
CGCCGACTGGTAGTTGCCGGTCCGTGCCACAGTGAAGCCCGCGGCTTCCAGCCGTGCCCGGGCGGAATCGGCAAGCCCCGGGATCTTGGAATTGTTGAGGATCACGATCGGAATGAAGACGTGCTTCGGCGCGGCGGCCGGGGTGGGTGCCGCGGCTGCCGGCGGTTGGGACGTGACCCTGGGAGACGGCGAGGTAACCGCCGCGGATGGATGCGAGGTTGCCGGCCTGGCTACCGCCGCTGCGGCGGAAGCGGCGGCTGTCGGCGACGCGCCCGCCGCCGGGGCGTGTGCCGATGCCGAGGCGGCCGCTGCCGCAGCGGCAGCGGCAGTCGCGGCAGATTTGTCCGCGGACGGGTCGTTCACCAGATTGACCACGAGAATGCAGCCGAGCACGGCGAGCACGGCGATGCTGCCGGCCGCGATGGCGTGCAGTCGATCACCGGGACGCAGCCGGGGCGGCCGGGGCGGGCTGGGCGACGTGACGGTGGTATCGGTCATGGCGGGCGCTCACATCTCAGCCGGGTCGAGTCGGGCGGTGCCGCCGGCGCGTGCCCGTCGGCGTGTCGCCCGCAACCGGCGTAGCCGCTTGACCAGCATGGGGTCGGCGACGAGGGCTGCGGGGGAGTCGATCAGAGCGTTCAGTATCTGGTAGTAGCGGGTTGCTGAGATTGTGAACTCGGCGCGGATCGCGGTCTCCTTGGCGCCCGCATAACGCCACCAGTGCCGCTCGAACTCCAGGATCTGGCGCTGGCGATCGCTCAAAGCATCCACTGTGTCGCGCTTGGTATCCGTCTGCGCGGCGCGCGCGGACACCGGGGAGTCGACGGAGCCCCGTGGCTCGGCGGCCGGTACCTCGATGGGATGTGGCGGCGGGCCGAGGGTCTCGGACTCCGGTGCCAGGACGTGGGCGACTGCCACGGCGATGGCCTCCTCCAGACGGGACGGGATCCGCGAATCACAGGGTTGTGGTTCGCCGCCCACTATTTCAGAGGATGGGTCCGACAACTTCGGCCGAGGCGGGCGACACGCGGGATCACTTCTGGTGGATGTGGCCTGGTCTGGCCGTGCCATGACGAAGATCACTCATTGAGCATTTCGGACAACGGTCGTGAGCGCACCCCAGCCCCGCGACGCCGCGTCCCCGATAGCCGGTCACTCCAATACTGTCGGCAGGTGACCCGTCGCTTCGTCCGCACCACCGAGGATTTCCAGTGCCTCGCCTGTGGGACACCGGTCCACGGTGACGGTTACACCAACCACTGTCCGTGCTGCCTGTGGTCCCGTCATGTGGACGTCAACCCCGGTGATCGAGCGGCGCAGTGTGGCGGCCCGATGCGCCCGGTTGCGGTGGAGGCCCGTCCCCATGACACCGTCCTGACGCACCGCTGCGAGACATGTGGGCACGAGCGCAGGAACAGGACGGCTCCGGCGGACGACATGGAGACGATCATCAAGGTGTCGGCGGCGGGCGCCGCCGAGTTCGGCCCGTCCGCCCCGCCTCGCGGCCGTGGCGAGCTCGGCGGGGGGCTCGGGGACGGTGGCGTCAGGGGTAGAGGCCGCGGGTCCGGTGCGCGTCGGCGACCCGGCCGACCCCGATGATGTGCGCGGCGGCGCGCAGGCTCACGCCACGCTCGGTGGCCAGCGCTGAAACCTCCCCGTAGGCGCGTTTCATGATGTCGCACAGCCGGTCGTTGACCTGGTCCTCCGTCCAGAAGTAGGCCTGGATGTCCTGTACCCATTCGAAGTAGGAGACGGCGACGCCGCCGCCGTTGGCGAGGATGTCCGGGACGACCACGACCCCGTTTCCGTCGAGGATCGGATCGGCGTCCGCGGATATCGGGCCGTTCGCACCTTCGACGATCATCCGCGCCTTGATCCGATCGGCGTTCGCCGCGGTGATGACCCCTTCCAGCGCCGCGGGCACCAGCAGGTCGACGTCGAGCTCGAGCAGCTCGGCGTTGGTGATCGTGTCGGTTCCGGGGTGCCCGACGACGGTGTCGCCGCCGCGCTGGACCCGGCGGAGCAGGGCGGCCGGATTGAGCCCCTGCGGGTTGTAGACGCCACCCTTGACGTCGGAGACCGCGACGATCCGAGCGCCGGCGTCGTGGAGGTACTGCGCGGCGAGTGCGCCGACCTTGCCGAATCCCTGGACGGCGACGGTGACGTCGTAGGGGTCGAGGCCGTGTTCGGCCAGCGCCGCGAAGGCCGACAGCTGTACACCCCGGCTCGTCGCCCCGGCCCGCCCGGCCGATCCGCCGATCGACAACGGCTTGCCGGTGACGACTCCGGGTGCGGTGTAGCCGGTGTGCGTCGAGTAGGTGTCCATGATCCATGCCATGGTCTGTTCGTCGGTACCCACGTCCGGGGCGGGAATGTCCTTTTCTGGTCCGATGAGCGGGACGAGCTCGGCCGCGTAACGGCGGGTCATCCGCTCCCGCTCGGAGAGGGAGAGCAGGTGCGGGTCGACGGCGATACCGCCCTTGGCGCCGCCGTAGGGGATACCCATCAACGCGCACTTCCACGTCATCCACATGGCCAGGGCCTTGACCTCGTCAAGGTCGGTGGACGGGTGGAAGCGGATGCCGCCCTTGGCGGGTCCACGGGCCAGGTTGTGCTGGACCCGGTAGCCCGAAAGGACGAGCAGGTGCCCGTCGTCACGCATCAGCGGGACACTCACGGTGATCGCTCGACGCGGCATCCGGAGCAGATCGTGGAGGCCGTCATCAAGGCCGAGGTGGCGGACGGCGTTCTCCAGCTGGATCCGTGCCGTGTCCCACGCCGATGGAGATCCGAGCATTCAGACACCTCCTTGTGTTGTACGCGGTCCCCGTTGACCGCGCAGTGCGCCGTGCGCAGTGCGGCCGGGCGGCCGGGCGCTGGGCGTGTGCCGGCCGGGCGTGCGCCGCGCTGGCGGTGTCGCGGGTCGCGGGTCGCGGGTCGCGGGTCGCGAGGCTGCCTCTGCACGCTCGTCGGTGACCGGGTGTCAGGACGCAAGGGTAGATCATGGCCCGGATGGTCACCACCAGTTGTCAGCCTGATTGCTGGGACGATCCGGGAGGCGGTCGCACACATGCACCGCTATATCACGCAGAGTACTCGGGTGCTGAACGATGTGTCGCGGCAGGGTTGACCGAGGTCTCCCTTGCCTGGATGGCCGAAAGCCTACCGGGGCCGATGAAGCACCCGGAGGGCCGTCCGGGCCGTGGGCCGTGGTTAACCACTGGCCAGGGGTCCCCGTGCCACGCCGAAGCCGTTGCACGGGGGAGGCCCGCTACCGTCCTGATCGTGCGGACGGTTGACATCCGCCCCACAAGGGCGGCACGGCGACGGTCTGGTCGGCGTATGGGGAGCGGGTTTGTGGACTGCCGCCGACGCTGGGTGGACCGCGTTCGCCAGTGGCTCGAGCCGTGGACAGGCCGGCGGATCTGGGCGTTTTGGCTGGTCACCCGAGTAGCGCTGGTTGTGTTGGCCATCACCGCGAAGGTCCTGGGTGCCCAGCATGGTGTGCTGGGCGACGTCCGGCTCTACGACCAGTGGGGCGGTGGCCTGCTCCACGGTCGGGGCCTGCCTGTCGGCGACGACCGTTGGCAGTATCCCCCGGCTGCCGCCATCGTGTTGGTCGTCCCATCCGTGCTGGAGGCCGCGACCGGATTTCCCTACGACGTCGGGTTCTTCCTGCTGATTCTCGCGGCGGACGCCGCGATCACCGCCATACTTGCCCGCCGTTCGGTGTCCGCGGCCCGGTTCTGGCTGGTCGGAATCTGTGCCCTTGGACCGGTGTCGGTGGCACGGTTCGACATGGTGCCGGCGGTGCTCGCCGTGGTCGCCGTCGCGGGGCTCGGCGGGCCAGCTGCGCCCGGACTGACGGCGAGCGGGCCGGCTGCGAGCGGGCCGGCTGCGAGCGGGCCGAACCAGCACAGTGGCGGACGTTGGGGGCGAGTCGGTCTGGCGGTCGGTCTTGGGACCGCTGTGAAGGTGTGGCCGGTGTTGTTGCTGCTCGCGTTGGGCGGGCCCGGTTCGGGCATCCGTTGGGCCGGGCGGCTGCGTGGGCCTCTGCACGGACGGCTGCGCAGGTGCTCGGGCGGACGTTCGGGGCGTCCGGCCGTCAGCTTGGCCCAGGCCGCCCTGGTGCGCATGGCGGCCGGGTTGGTGGGGGCGGTCGCGTTGGTCGCAGTGGTGCTGTTCGTCGCCGGCTGGTGGCGGGACGCCTTCGGCTTCCTGGGCGCGCAGAAGGACCGGGGCCTGCAGGTCGAGGCAGTTTCGGCGACCCCGTTCGTCCTTGCGCACATGGTCGGGTTACATGCTGGACCGTCATATGCCTGGGGGGCGCTGCAGTTTGGATCCAAGCTGGCGCAGCTGGTGGCAACGATCTGCTCGTTCGTAGAGGTTGTGGTCGTGCTGGCCGCTGCCGCGCGCTGGTGGCTGCCGCGTTGGTCCCGAAGCCTCGAGGGCTCCCGAGCCGCGGCGGAATCGCGCGCGGCGATCCACCCGGCGGACCGTATGCTGGCGCTGCTGCTGGTCGTGCTCGTGACAAGTCGGGTGCTCAGCCCGCAGTACCTGGTCTGGGTACTAGCGGTTGCCGCGTGCCGTCCGCACTCGTCCGGCCAGACTGTTGCCGCAGCGGCTCGCTGTGTGGTTGACCGGCGTCGCCGGGTCACCATTGGCCTGTTGGTGACCTGCCTGCTCTCGCTCGTGGTCTATCCGATCCGTTATGAGGACGTCATCCAGGGCCGAGTCGTCGCGAGCCTGCTCCTGGTCGTCCGTAACGGTCTGCTCCTCATTGTCTGCTGGGAGGCTGTCCGTGCCGCTTGGCCGTCGTCGCGGTCCGTGCCGTGGCAACCCTGGAGATCATGGCGACGGCAACGGTCAGGGCCGCAACAGCGGCCAGGGTCACATCTGCGGGCGGATGCGTCTGCCTCAGAAGCGTCCAGGTCGGGGCCAACGACGCCAACGACGTCACACACAGCGTCACCGAAGCGATGATCGCCAGTCGGCGTAGTGCAGGTGAACCACTCGTACCGATTATTACCGAGAGCGATGGGATGGCCAGCGCGAGATACCAGGGGTAGACGACGGGGCCGCCCAGGGCCACCGCCATTCCGCCGACACCAATGATCGCGACGTCGTCGGGGACGCGTCCGGCCGGCCCGTCCGCCGTTGCGGTCCCACCAGCCGTTGCAGTCCCACCAGCCGTTGCGGTCCACGTAGCCGTGCCGGCTTCAGGCGGCGTCGGGTTGCGCCAGGCCCGGCCGAACAGCGCTGCGATGACGGCTGCGGCCACGGTAAGCGACGAGATTCGGGCGCCGGCGAGGACCGTCTCGGCGTGGCCGCTGACGCCGAGTAGCCGCAGTGATAGCGAGATCGGATGGGCGAGGAGCGCGGCCGGAGCGATGTCGGTCCGCAGCCTGCCAGCGGTGGACAGTGCTGTGATCCAGGTCGGACCGAAGCCGACTGCGATCATGCTGGCCGTGATCGTGGCTGTGGCCACCGTGAGGTCAACGAGCACGCCCGTCGCGGCGGTGATGATGGCGCCAGCCGTGCCGCCCCGGGGCATGGCAGCCTGGGCAGGTGGAGTCGCCCCGGTCCTGATGGCTGTGCCGGTGCCGCTCACGAGCTGTTCGCGAAGGTGGACGACGAGCAGTACGGCGAGAGCGAGGAAGGCGGTCGCCTTGATCGTGCCTGCCAGGCAGGCGAGGGCGACCGCGCCGGCCCGGGCGGCATACGAACTGATCGGAAGTCCAGGTGTCGGGCGATCGGGCCGCCAACGGAGATCAAGGCGGTGCCGGTGCCGGTGCCGGTCGACGACGAGTGCTGCGATGCACAGCGCGCCGGCCAGCGCGTCCAGGTGCGCGCCGCCGACCAGGTGGATCACGGTGACCGGATTGCAGGCGAGCAGCGCGAGCACCAGCGCGGTCCGCTGGGTGCCCGGCCGCTGGGGCAGAAGGCGCACCGTGAGCAGCACCAGCGCCACCACCGAGGTCACGGCGACGAGGCGTAGCAGGAGCACGGCACCGATCGGACCAGCACCGAACAGAGTGTCACCGACCGCCGCGGCCGTCTTCTCGACGAACACAGCCGTTCCGCCGTAGGGGGCATGGGTTTCGCGCCAGCGTGGATCAACCGCGGCCACGAAGGCGTCCAGGTGGGGGCCGAGCGTGCGCAGCGCTGAAATGCCGTGTGTCGCCGGATCGAGCCCGTGGCGGGCGAGCTCGCCCTGGCCGGCATAGGCGTAGACGTCCCGGCTGAACAGCGGTGGGCCGAGGGCGAACGGCAGCGTCCATGCGAGCGAGGTGACGGCCACCCGGGATGGCGTGAGGGTTTCGCGGAGCGTCGCGCGGATCAGGGCGCACCAACACAGACACAGCGTGATCACGGCGATGGCGGCGATCGCGGCCAGCCAGCCTCGGGTTGCGCCAGGCGGTGGACCGGATGGGAGGATCCCCCACCAGGACGAGGGATTGAGCGTGTCCGGGTTGCGTGGTCCGAGCCGGGCTTCGGCGAGAACGGCGGTAACCGCCGCGATGGCGCCTACCAGCGTCGGCCAGGCACCGGGTGTATCAAACAGGACTACACGGTTACGGAATGACATCATGGATCTTCGTTGCCGTCCAGCGATGCCGCCGCAGGCGATCCGGATCGGCGCTGGCCGGGTAGTTCCGGTCCGCGGGTTTCCGGAGGTTGGACACTGGGAGGTGTCGGTTGGGTCCACTCGGCACCTTGCGGCGCGAACACCGGCGGCGCGAAGACCGGCGGCGCGCGCGCCGATCGCGTGACACGCATCCCGACACGCATCCCGACCGGCATCCCGACCGGCATCCCGACCGGCATCCCGACCGGCATCGTGATGACCGTTGTGAAACTGTGCCACGTGAAACCGTGGTAGGACGAAACGTGACAGGCCGGATACCGATGGTTGAGCACGAGTCACCGGCGGTGCACTCCTTCCCAGCCTTCTGTCCCCCATTGCGGCACGTGGCGGCCTTCGTCGGTAGATGTGGCGACCAGCGCTCCCCATCCACGGCGGTTCGGGCCATCGTCGCCGGTGCGCTCGCCGGTGCGCTCGCCGGTGCCGCGGCGTGCCGGCGCCGACCGTGGATGATCACTGCCGTCCTGTGTGGACTGTCGCTGCTCCTTGGGCTCACCGGCCCGGACACCCCCGCGCAGGAATACCGAGTGTGGCTGTTCAAGCACGGCGGCGCGATTCTGTGGGACGACCAGTGGTACGGCGGGCACACCGTACCCGGCTACAGCGTGCTTTTCCCGCCGCTCGGGGCGCTGTTCGGAGTGCAGGCCCTGGGCTGCCTCGCCTGCGTCACGTCCACGATGATCGTGACCAGGCTGCTGCGTGGCAGCGGCCGGACCCACGACAACGGCAACGGCAACGACCTGGCGCTGGTCTGGTTCGCGGTCGCGACGGTGGCGAATCTTGTCGTCGGGCGGATGCCGTTCGCCCTCGGGATGGCGTTCGGCGCGCTCGCGCTGCTCGGCGTGCGTGAGCGGCGGATGAAGGCGGCCTGGGTCGGTGCGATCGGCTCGTCGCTGGCCTCGCCGCTCGCCGGCGGGTTCGTGCTGCTGATCGGCCTGGCCCTGCTCGGCACGCTCGACCGGCGTCGAGTGCAGCCGCTGGTTGGCGCGGCGAGCGGCATCATCGTCGCGTTGCTGTTCCCCGAACACGGTGTGCAGCCGTTCCCGGCGTTGACGTTCCTGTCCCTGCTCGTGCTGATCGCCGCCGGGCTGGTCGTCGTCCCGAAGAAGGAAGTGGCGATCCGCCGGGGCCTGGGGCTGTGGGCGGGTGCCGCCGCTGTCTTCTTCTTCGTCCCGACGCAGATCGGCGGGAACATCGCCCGGCCGGCGACCCTGCTGGCGGGCCCGGTCGCGGCGATGCTGTTGGCCCGCCGTCCACGGGTGCTGCTCGTTGTCGCGATACCGCTGGTCGGCTGGCAGATCGGCCCCGTACACGGCGCGCTGGCCACCTACGGGGACGCCTCGGGCCAGCCCGGTTACTACACCGGTCTGCTCGACTACCTCGACCACGGCCCGGTGGCCGCAGGCCGGGTGGAGGTCCCGTTCACCCGTGCGCACTGGGAGGCGTCGCTGGTGGCGCCGCACGTCCCGCTCGCCCGCGGCTGGGAACGGCAGCTCGACATGACGTACAACTCGCTGTTCTACGACGGCACGCTCGCCCCCGACACCTACCATCGGTGGCTACTCGAACGCGGCGTCCGTTTCGTGGCGCTGCCGGACGTGGAGCTGGACTCCTCCGCCGTCGAGGAGGCGAAACTGCTGGCGGCCGGCCAGCCCTACCTGGAGCTCGCCTGGTCGGACCCGCACTGGAAGGTCTGGCTGGTCACCGACGCGCCGGGGCTGGTGCGGGGGCCGGCGACGCTGACCGAGCTCGGGGTCAGCTCACTGGCGGTGAACTTCTCCGCCCCGGGGCTCGCGACCGTTCTCGTGCACTTCACGCCGTACTGGCAGCTGGACGACGGGTATGAGGCGTGCGTGTTCGAGACGGCGGACGGCTGGACGGGCATCCGCACCGACACGCCCGGCCCGGTGCGCCTGTCCGCCCGGCTGACCGTCAGCGGCCTGACCGGGGCCAGCGCCCTGGACTGCCCCGCCGACCCCCACGTCCACTGATCAGCGGTCTTAAGCCGATCAGGGGCCGTCCTCCGCCGTTCGCTGACAAGATCGGCGGATGTTTGTCGTTGCGTACGCTTTTTCAGCTGCCAGGCGTACCCGACGACAAACATCTCTCGATCTTCGTTTGCCTCACCGTCAGCTGACTGCGGCGCCCGGCCTTCCTGTATCGACCCGGCACCGACCCTGCGCCGGCCGACGCATCAGCACGTTCGGCACGCGCACGCGCACGCGCACGGGTCCGGCGCCTGCTTTCTTCGGACCGGTTGTTGTCCAGTTTCAGACCGACTACCGCTAGACAACTGATTATCCGGATTCGGTATGATGTCAACCGATCGCACAGAGCGGGCGTTCCACGCGATCAACGGGCATCCGGGGGGAACATGCCAGACGTTGTGGGAAGCTACCGGAACATCATGGCGCAGCGCTGGCCGAACTGGTGGGTGAACTGGCCCCTGACCAGGGTCGTCGCGGTCGGCGACATCTTTGTGGCGACGTCGGGAAGGTTAGTGCGGGCCGGCGATATGACCGCAGGACTATCCGTCCGCGCCGGAACATCGATTCCGAGTTTTGAGCATGACTCGAACGGAAGCGTTGACATCACGTTTGCGCCGGCAGCGGGTGTCGCGGATGCCCGCATGCAGGCGGAGATCCGGTTCCGGCGGGGCGACGCCATGCTGGTGGCCTATGACGGGGTGACCCAGGTCGACGTCGCGGACGCGACGAAGGTCGCCACAACCTTGCTGCGGCGGTGGTGGGCCGACGACTGGGACCTCGACAAGGTCGTGGTCACGTCCGTGGTGACGGCGTCCGGCGGGATTCTCCTCTTCGGCGCGAGCGAGTCCGGTGGCTCGGTGCGGCTCAACGCCCGAGCGGGCGTCGGGTCGGGGCCGTTCACAGTCGTCGATCTCGCCATGAAATTCGACCTCGACCGGTCCACCGCCCGCAACGACTCCTGGACGGTCGAGGCTTGCACACCGATGTTCCAGGTAACGCGGTTGAAGAGGACCTTTCTCCGTAGAGTGGTGGAAGACTTCGGGATGAGTCAGGGTGGCCTTGGCGCCTTCCCGACGGACGTTCCCCCCGCACTGATCAACTACGTGGGTGAGCATCCCGAACACGTCATCGACGTGCTTCCCCCAGGCGAAGCGCCGCCCGAGTCGGCGGATGACGCTGCCGGTGCCCAATCCGTCTGACGCCATGACGACCTACCAATCGAACCCGTCACCGGTGCAACAACCGCCGTTGGTTCCCTGTGCGAACTCCAGGCCGACCGCGGTCTTCGACATCCGATCCGACCCGACGAAGCCGGGAAACTATGTCGTTAACCTGTACCGTTACGACGAGCCATGCGGAGTCGGCCAGAGCGGCTCTCCCAGGCTATTGACAGCGGGCGGGGCATCGTTCTCGGCGGCTGAGGTGCAGGCCGTTCGGAAACAGATAGCTGAGACAAGACCGCTGAGCAACGCTGGAGACGACAGCCTGCGGCAGGGGGTGGGCGAGAGCCTGTTTGCCCTGGTCAACCGACAGGAGGTTCAGGAGCAGTGGCTCGCGCTTCAAACGGATCCTCCGAATCGGGTGCTGCTCGCGCTGCCCGATGAGCCACTCCAGCAGGGCGGGTTGCGTGACCTGCCATGGGAGCTGATGTACGGATGCGGGCCGGTGCACGAGAACTTCTCCGGCTTTTTCTTCCAGAATCACAACATACCCTGGTCGCTGTGGCAGCGGCGCAACCGTCCGTGGCATCCAGGTACGGAGAAAGGCCCATTGCGAGTCCTGGTCGTCGTCTGTGAGCCGGACACGCCTGGACTGTTGGCGGATCAGGAAGTCGCGAGCATCACAACGGGTCTTGCTGCCCGGTCGGTGAGCGTGCATACTGAGGTGCTGTACGGACCGTCAAAGAAGAAACTGGCCGACACTATCGACGTATTGCATCCACATGTCCTGCATTTTATTGGACATGTGATTTCTATGCAGAACGGCGCTTCGATGCTCGGCTTCAAGTCGAGAATCGATGGGGACTGGCAGCTAGGTGCGGGGGAGGTCGGTAACAGCACCCTCACTTTGCGGAAACCGAGACTCGTCGTCCTCAACGTTTGCCGCACCGAGGGTAACGACCCGACTAGTGATACGAAGGATCTTGCACAGGCGTTTCTGAACTCCGGGGCGGGTGCCGTGGTCGCGATGCGGGCTGAGATCGACTCCAGCCATGCAGTCGAATTTTCCCGTGGCTTCTATGATGCCCTCGGCAGGAGTGATCTTCCCGCGATTGACCAGGCGATTGCAGTTGCCCGATACAAGTTGCGTATCGACAGTCCCGTGTGGGCCGTGCCCCGGTTGCTGAGTGTCCGTCCATGGCGAGATCTTTTACATCTGGACCTCGACCCCGACGACAGCACGGCGGTCAAACGCCTTCAGGTGTTTCACAGCCCGGAAATGCATCGAAACTCCGTCCTCGTCGACCGCGACACGGAACGTAGAGGTGTATGGTGGGCACTCGACCCGCCCCGCGTCACTGAAGAAAAGCCGAAGAATTTTGCGGTCATCAGCGGGAACAAGACATCAGGCAAGACGTCGCTCGCTCTGTGGGCGTTGCTGAGCCTACGGCAGCGCGGGCTCCGGGTCACCTATATTGACTGCAATAACCTGGTGCGCCGGCAGGACGCCGATGGACAACAGGTGCAGGACGTCAGCGAACTACCGGTCGAAGTCTCTGTTGAAAATGCACTGGATATAGTTACCCTAATTTTCGAAGCGATGACGGACGTGGAAAATCCGGATCATCTTCCGAGGGGTGAATTCAGTGGTGTCTATCTCCCGCCGTACCCTGTAGAAGTCGATGACAAACTCACCGTGCGTACCGTAAAAGAGTTCTTCAAGGAACTCGTCAAGGTGTCGCGGAGGTGTGACGGCGACACCGCACGGGTGATCTTTCTTGATCACATCAAGGTGGGGAATCGTACATCTCGCAACCCTGAGGAAAATTGCGTTGGCTGTATGGACCGTAATAAATTCGACCTCTTCTATAATAATTTTATAATACCGATAATAGCCGAAAGGCGGGGACGGCTACGGGTCGTACTCATGTGGAATATCACATCGTCGGTCGAGCCGTTACCCGCGGTCGAAGGGCACCTGGGTGCGGTAATAGGACCTCTCAAACCTCCTGGCGATCAGTTTAAGCGGCTGTTCCGCGAGTATCTCGAACGTCTGGGCCAGAATTTCGTTGGTCCAGAGGGATTGGATAGCTTCCTCAACACGCTGCCAGAAACTCTTGAGAGGTCATTTCGTGGGTTCAACAAAATTCGGATCCGGGCAGAGGATGACGGTAAACTGCAGGCCCGGACATGAAAATGATTCCGCCGTACGCCGAGGTTGGCCGCCTGGATTCCGGTGGAACTAGTGGGCCGTCCGGACAATCGTCTCTGCCCGCGAGCCGGGATCTCCTGTTGCAATTCTGCTTGGTGGCTCACATCTTTGACAGGGGAGCTCTGCAGGCAATCCTTCCGCCCGAGGTGGAGTTGGAAGACGGCCCCGGTCTCGACGTGCTTGAGTGGCATGGACTTGTTGAGAAGGCTCCAGGCAGGAAAAATCAGTTCAGGCTGGAAGCCACGAAACGTGAAAATTGTCTGGAGGATTGGCGGCGAGAGGAGTGCAAGCAGGACAAATCGGCTGAATTAAGGGATTTGTCCGCTAAGTTGGCGAGTTATCAGCGGGAGCGAAACAACCGGCTTGAGTATCTCCGGCACCTGATGATCGCTGATCAGCCGGAGGCCAAGAGGCTGTTCGGCGCGGAGTTTGACGCCGCGGACCGGGCTCGCGATTTCGCCCGTTTCCGGGATGCTCTCGGTATATTGGGCGACGACTTTCGCGTCGATCGTACTGGGCTTCGCGATTACTACGACCGCAGGGCCACCTACTTGCGTCGGCAGCAGTACTGGTCTGTGGAACATCGGCGGTCGGCCCATTTTCTGCCGCCTAGCGGCTGGCGTGAGCAGGTGGAGCGCCTGCTGTCAAACGACGGCGGTGTTCGCGGCTGGTACATGTTCGGAGCCGACGGCAGCGGTAAATCCATGGGTCTGCAGTGGCTCATCGCCCGGCGTTGCGTTCCGGAACATCCCGGCGAAGAGGCTGGTGGGGACAGGCAGCCCGCTGACATTCCCTGTGCCTGGGTCGACCTGGATGCGCTCGACCCGGTCATTCTCGGAAGACATCCGTGGTTGATCCTGCTACCGATCGCCGCGCAGTTGCAGTTACACACGGACACCGCGAACTTCAGCGTACTTCTTGAAAAAAATGAAATGTTCGCCAGTCTGCTTCGGCAGACGGAGCCCTCGGAGCAACTCGCGGTGGCTGCGCGGCTTCTGCCTGGCGACCCGTTCTCCGCGAATGCCGAGCGGGCAGCCAAGGAAGAATTTATCACCAAGCTCAACTACGGGTCGTCGAATCAACCGGTTGTTGTCGTCGTTGACTCGGTCGACGTGCTGTTCAAATTCGATGAGGAGAAGACATTTGTTCTCCTCAGGCTGCTTGCTGATGTACACAGCAAGTGCCCGACGTTACGCTTGATCCTTGCCGGCCCATGTCCTGAACTGCTCACGTCTGGGCTGGAGACGATCGGTGCTCGTCCCGCTGACGGGTCGGACGTGTTGGGCTGGTTCGCCGGCCTTGAGAAGATCGAAGTAACGAACTTCGACGAAGAGACCGCCAGGCGCTACCTGCGGGAGAAACGCGGCATTGAGGACGACGACCTGGTGACAACGGGTGTTCTTATGGCTGGTGGTTCACCGTTGGCGCTGGCGCTTTATGCCGATCTTTACACCGATCTGATCGACCACAATGGGGAGGTCACCCCGCTCGACACGGACGGCCAGCAGGTATTGCCTCACCTGCTCGAAAGAGTGTCGCAGAGCATAGTCGACCCGGCCGTGCGGTGGCTGTTGCAATACGGGATCGTGCCGCGACGGTTGCGGTTCGAGGCCGTCCGCACAGTGATGCGCCCGTATTTCGAACGCGTCGGTGAGGACGAACTGGATCGAATCTGGGCCGGCCTGCTCGCCCATGCCGGCATCCTGCCATTCCTGCAACATTCCGTGGATGACCCGGAAGCAGTCGTCTTCCACAGCCACACACGTCGGTGGATGCGCGAGCTTATCGCCGAAAAACCGGTCTTCAAGGACCTGCACCGTGCCTTTGCAGAGGCTTTCCTCCGGAAATCCGTGGATTTTGAGCCCGGGCGGGGTGCTGAATGGGTGTCCTGCTACCGGGAGGTTGTCTATCACAAATTCCAGTGTGCTGCTCCAGAGGCTTTGGATGAATGGCGGGGTGCGCTCCTGCGTTGCCGACGCGCCGGGGCATTCGACGACCTGACGGTACTCGCCCAGGATATCCTGGGGGAAGATTATCAGGATGAGGACGGGAACCCGACTGTCGGTTCGCTTGTCCCAGGTGAGGCGGAACTGCTCCTCGCCTATGCTGCTGCCCGGCGGGCACGGCTGCACCGGGCGAATGCCCCCGACCCACGCTGGTCAGCAGCCGCACGCCACCTGAGCCGTTACGACCAGCTCTGTGTGGAACCGTCGCCGCGACCCGTCTTGGCGGCCGCGGTCCGCGCGGCTGTCCGGCTGGCCGAGGGGGCGGCCCGGGAGGCACTGGAGATCGCGGAGCCTGTGCTTGACGTCATCTCTGGCCACACGTCCGAGGACCTTGGTGACAAGATCGACGTTTGGCAGGTAGTCGGTGACTGCCGCGCGGCGCTAGGCGATGATCGGGCTATTGAGGCTTACAGGAATGCGCTGACCGCCGCCGCCGGCTGGAGCGGCCGTGAGGAAGAGATCACGCTCGCGCTCGCCGATCACCATGAACAGCGAGGCGACTTCGACGCTGCACTGCGGGCCGTCCCCGATGGTGGATCCCCATCGGTTACGCTGAAGCTTCGGCGGATACACCTGCTGTTGCGGTGCGCTGAGCCGCAGGAAGCTGCCAATACTGCACGGCGGGCGCTCACCGACCCGGCTCCATTGGTTGGCAGGGCTGATCTTGCCCCTGCCGAACGGGCCGCACTGATTCGGGCACAGGCTGAGGCTGCCCTGCTGCTCGGCGATGAGCGTACCGCCTTGAGCTGTCTCGACCAGGCCATGATCATCCCCGATGATGATTTCTCATCGGTCGAGGACGGCATCCGCCATCGTGCCCTCACCCTGCAGCTTCACGCCTCGCTTCTCGGCGAGTTGCTCATGTTGGACGAGGCGGGGGAGAAGTTTCGCGAGGCTGGGGAACTGTGGCGCGGGTTGGGATATACGAGCGGGCACCCCACGTGGCGATTGGCATATGGGGCGTTCCTGATGCGGGACGTCGGGGACATCGCAACGGCCAGCGAAGAACTGCCCGATGACGTGTCCAACCCACCGGCTGTCGAGCCGAACGGACGTTTCGACGAGGTTTCTGTCCGTATCTGGCTACTCGCTGTGCAGGCTCAGGCGATCAAAGCGTCCGGTGCGGAAATACTGAGGTTTATCGGCGTCTTGACGGACTGCCTCACGGCGATGACCGAACGCGTCGTGCCACCGCAGATCGCTGCCCGCGTCGCGGTGACCGGATTGGTACTTTGCCATCAGAGTAGTAACACAGAAGACGTACGTGCGGCGGCGGGTCATTTTGCCGTCAGGCTAACCGCAGAGCTCCCTAAGATCCGGCCGGTGACCGCTCGATTTCTTCCCTTGGCGGATCTTGAATTCTGCGATACGCCGCGAGCGGATTCGGACGAACTTAAAGGGCTCCGTTCGGAGGTCGCAAAACTGGACGGCCCCGGCGTTCTTCTTTCCAACACGACTTTGCGAACGCCGTTGTTCCGCGAAGCGCGACGGGTCTGTCGTGATCAGCGGTCGCTGGGGAACCCGCAGCCCGAGGCTAGGTCGCTGTTGGCGCGATGGCGCTGGTCGCGTCCCAGTGATCACTATGCTGAACTCAATTCTGGTCCCTATCAGCGTAATTTTGATCCGATATTGCGGGATCATCTTGAGTCGTTGGTCGCTGGAAGCCTGCCGGACAGCGACGAGAGATTGTGGCTCCTGCGCGCCTGGGCCTTCAAACTACTGGCCAAGCAGCCGTCAGCAGCCGGAGAAGCCCGCGACGCAGGTAATGGTGATGCTGTGGTCCGGTATCTCCAGGAAGCGGTCGACAGCGCCGGTAAGGTGCGGACGAAGTCACGCTGGACGGCGGCGATATACGATGCGCGCGCCGAGATCGAGCCGGCCGATCAGCGGGACGACAGCAAAGACAAAGCACGGCGCATCTATGACAGTCTCGGTCTGCCGGTGCCGCAACAAGAGATCAAGATTGTCTTTGAGGGCAGTGAAGATGACAAACCGTATCCAGTTACCAGACCTGATGGCGTGACCGTCGACATTGATGAACTCCAGCGCCTGATGGCGGCCGATGAAGGCTATCTTCCGCCGCGACTCGCGGCTGTCCTTTCCGGGATCATGTCACAGGCCGTTGATCGTGACGTGATGAGATACCGACTTCAGCTCGAATCGGATGAGCCCCGAGTTCAGATGTTGCCGTGGGAGCTGACTGACCTGCCGCCTGCGGATGGGAACCGCCACAGGCGGCTGAACATGTACCGTTGCATGCCCTCCGCGGCCAACAAGGTGAACACCCGCTGGTTGGAAGCCGCGCGGGCCACGGACGTCAAAAGTTTCGCGAACCTGCGGGCCGACGATAAGGACACGCTTTCTGTTTCATCGGATCGGGCTCGCGAACTATACGAGTCATTGCGGAGGTCGCTGCGGGAGCAAGATATCGATGGAAATCGTCCATTGGTTGCGATCGTGAGGCCGGCGACGCGCGCCGACTACCAGGCCAAACCGTCCGGCGAGTCGACACTGTTCGACATCGTGCGGGAATACGAGGAGTGTCACTATCAGATTTGGCACATCAAGCGGTCGGATCTGGGGAATACTGGGCTGCGACTGATTCGGAACAACGACATCCCGACTCCCGCGATACTGCACCTGCGGGCACCGCTGGCAATGATCGGTGATTCTCCGTGCCTCGATTTCTCCGCCGACGGCCCACACCGACGGCCGGCGGGCGGGGTCCGCGGTACCGACGTCCGGCCTCGGGAGGTTGCGAGCTGGATTGCCGAATGCGAACCGGGTACCGCGCCGGTCGTGGTGCTCGACCCGCCGCCGCCCGGCTCGTCCGCGGACTTCCACTCCCAACTACTCCTCCGTAATCTTTTCGCGGCGCTGCTGTTCCAACAGGCTGTGGCACCCGTGGTGGTGGCCGCCGGGCTCGAATTGCGCCACAGCAAACAAGTGACCCGTGCATTGGCCGAGGGGCTGCGCGGACAAGTCGATGTACTGGCTGCCATCCGCGATCTGCGTGAGCGCGTCTGGCCGGCCTCCGTGCCGGCGTCGGGCGATGTCAACCGCTGGGCAGCGCGCACCACCGCCGTTTTCGCAGCGACCTCGGCGCTGATTCAGGCATGAGCCGGCTGGACGAACGGCGCCGGGTCGAATGGAAACATCAGGTGGAGAGCTTGTCGAACGAACTTTGCCTGTGGGAGCAAGAAGCCATGGAAGGCCGACCCCTGGAGAAACATCACAGCCAGGTGCGGAGCATCGTCACAATGCTTCAAGCATTTGCCGAGGAAGCCGGCGTGCAGATGCAGGACGCGACGTGTTCGATCGATGATCGTCAGGATATTATTCTTGACCTGCATCATGCCTGGGATTTTTTTCGCTCGAAGCTGACGCTCCGTTTCGTCGAATGGACCAGGGATTTTCTGACAGTCGCTGACGAGTTTGCCTGGGCCTGCTTCCGGCCAGCGGTCGAGGTCGGTAGCGTTCGAGGTGATCCCACCATCGCGATCGAGCCTCCACTGGTATTCCTCAATCGTTCACGAACGCCGTTCGCCCAGCTCCGAGGGAGCGAGTTTCTCCAGTTTGGAATGAGTTCGGAAGAAGGCCGTAGATGGCAACGGGAAATACCATTCCCGATGATCGGTATTCCATGGTACACGACCCGCCATGTACCAGACCTCCTCTACGTCGCGCACGAGGTCGGGCATCATGTCGAAGACCGTTTTGATCTCGGTGACGCTTTGAGCGAACGCATCGCAAGCGCTGGCGTGAGCGCGGACTGGTTGGACTGGTCGGGCGAGGTGTTTGCTGACATATACGGCTGCCTGTCGGTCGGCGAGGCCTATGCGGTGACGCTCTTCGACGCGATTCTGAACGCTGGAATGGGTGTGGGCACGGCAAAGTACCCACCCGCACCGTTGCGAGCGCGGGTGTGCCTTGCGGCGGTCGAACAGATCCGCGGCCCCGCCGTGGCGGCGGGAGTCGCCTCCCACTGGCCCGAGCCCTGGCCGGAAGCAGCAATTTCATGCGAAGCGGAAAAGGTGGTGAATGCCCTTCTCGCGGATCCCTATGAAGCACTGAACGGGCATACGCTGTATGGTCGACTGGGATTGGGATTCCAAGATTTCGAGAAGATCCACGATGCGGGCACACTGTTGCTGCGCGGTACCACACCAAGCTTCTTACGGGACGTGCGGGCGATCATCGCGGCCGCTGCGCTGGCGTTCCACCGCGATCCGGATAAGTTTGACGAACAAGGTGCTGGCGACAAGGCGCTGTGCAAGGTCCGGAGCCTGGTGCAGCACGGTACGAGGGCCCGCGCGAAAACCGCGGAACAAGAGCGGGCTCAGGCTGTCGGCCGCGCACTCTTCCACGCCGTGACAGAGCAACGATCCGGCCGCAGATGATCCGATTCAGAAACAGGTGAGAGTGAATTCTCCCAACCGCACGGGCGCCCCTATTGCCGGGCTTGCCCGAAAGCCTCCTCGAAGAATTCCTTCACCGCCCGGCCGTTGGGCGTCTTGAGCGTTCCCAGTCGCGTTTTAATGATTTCGATCCGATCAACTCTATTGCTGAGCCGTGACACTAGCATGTTCTGTTGTCGGCTGGCTTCTTCGACTTCCAGTTCCCGGGAAATCGAGATTATTTTCAACGCGTGGTCGATATAGGTGTTTTCGTGTTTGGCGTCCTCTTCAGTCGGCTTGGCGGACCGTGGTTGGGGCACATCGGGTTTCGGTGCCCTAGGCCAGGTCTCTTGGAGCGCCCGCAACAGGTAGGTGGAGATCAGAATTTTGCCTCCGCCGACGCCAATCGCCTGCTCATAATAGGCGCGGTAATCATTGTCATCTCGATGCTTCGCAAAATCGCCAAGTTTGACATACGCGATGATTCGCTGACTGTCGCCGACCGCAGCCCCCGCGGCATCTTGGTAGTACTTTTCGCTGGATTCACCGTCCTGGACGGTGTCAGCAAGTGCCATCAATGCCGCGAAGTGAGTCGTCGGATCACTTTCGTGTGAATTATCGCGTGCAAACGAGAGATTTTCTCGGGCGCGGCCATAATTACCTTCACGGGCAAAGCAAAGTCCCAGCGCAAGATTACCGCGGGCCTTCTCTTTCGGCTCGACTCCGAGGAGGCCCAGAGCAGCCGTGGCATGCTGGCGGGTTTCCTTCTTGGCGTAGTACGTAGCGGTGGAACGAAGGATCTCAAGTTCGCCCCAGGTGCGACGCCTGTCGTCGAGTGATCCACTGATGTTGCCCCGCAGTGGACTGTCACCCATTTTTTCCATTGCTCTGCCGATCGATTCAGCGATCGATTCTGCCA
The DNA here is from genome assembly GCF_963555915.1 of Protofrankia sp. Cas4. Lineage (NCBI taxonomy): Bacteria > Bacillati > Actinomycetota > Actinomycetes > Frankiales > Frankiaceae > Protofrankia > Protofrankia sp. Cas4. The sequence goes on along the minus strand of NZ_CAUVXL010000269.1, from coordinate 25,525 downwards.
GGGTATCGTCGACTTCGAGAAGGGCGATGCAATCGTTCGCCCGTCGAAAACTCGCGGCTGCGCCGGCCCAGTCGTTCTGGCTGAGATTCGCGACCGCCAGGCTGAGGCAGGCCCGCGCTTCGGCGTAGGTGTGGCCGATTTTCTGCGCCGTATCCGCGGACTGTCCGAGTCTTTGAACCGCAGTGTCGATCTCTTCTCTCGTGCCAAGGAAATAACGGCCTTCAGCATAGGAATGCTCCAGATCGTCCACCAGCAGGTCGGGGACGGACTGCCCGATACGTCGAGGGCGGGTGGTCATTTCGCCGGGAAATATCGCGAGAGAACTGCGGTGGGCGATGTTGACGGCGCGGCCGCCAGCCGGCTCACCGAGGGTGGTATCCAGTTCGCGCCGGGCGCCATTCTCGTCGCGGGCCATCAGGCTCGTCGCCACACGTCGGCGGGCGAAGAGCCCTATTTGATCATGGTGACGGACCGCCACCGGAAGGAGCGCGACCGTACGATTCTCTACGTTTCGCTGCCGGTAGAACCACTGCCAGGCGGCATCCGCGGAAGCGGACCGCTGGTATTCATCTGACATGAGCGCTACGAGGCATACCTTTTTATCTAGGTGGTCCTGCCAGATTGTGTCGAGATCGTCGGTGTCCGGCCTGGACGCGTGATGACGCCTTACCCGGAAGCCTCGTTCCTCGAGGTGCCACTGCACCCAGTCGGCCCAATTATGGTCTCCAAATGCGGAACTAAGAACTATGTCAGAAAAGGTCTTCGGGTCCCACGGCTCCCGACCGGACAGCTGCGTCCACCGTGTCTTGTTCCTGATCCTCAACTTGATGTCCGTATCGCCCGCCAGGTAGCCGGCGAGCCGTTCACACGACGCGGTCACCAGCCGCGCCGGGTCGGATTCGTCGGAGTTTACCTCGGGGAGTCGCGGAAGTTTCTCGTTGAAAGCGAGGCCTGGCACATAGGGAATCTCCACATCCTCCAGGTAGCTTTCCTGCTTCGCCGCTGGAATCAGCGTGGAGGATTGAACCAGGGCCTGGAAGGTCTCACGATAAAATGTTTGTGCGGCGTCAAGCCTGAGTCCGTCGGAACCGTCGACTCGAGTGGGCAGGAGCAAGATTTCGATTGTTCCCTTCAAGTCGGCGATCTCGTTGGCTCTTCGTAGGGTACCGTCGATGTTCTGATTGTTCATCGCAAAGCAGAAGACGACCGTGTTCGGGAAGTCATGCAGGCACGCCTCGGCGGTTCCGCTGTAACCGGTCCGGCTGTCGATGAGTATGTACTCGTACTCCGTGCGGAGCTGTTCAAAAACGCCTTTGAGGAAGCTGTTGCCGCCTCTTGCGTAGAAGCTGCTCCATTCCAGCTTGGCGAGTCGGGCGTGGTAGGCGTTGCCGTCCTTGTCTGTTTTACTCTCCATGCCGGCCGGTAGGATGAACAACACAGCGCCGTCTGAGTCGAACAGGCCGTCCGTCGACATGGCAAAGCAGGAGCGTGCAAGGCTGTCCCGCGCCCTGCCCTCAGCTTCCTGGAGGTCCGTTCGCCTACTTTTCAGGACCTTGCTCGCCAGGCTGCCAGCCTCGGCCACACGCGAAATGTAAGGGGCGAGGTCGGTCATGGCCTCCAGCAGGCCTAAGCGGTTGCTTATCTCGTCCGTGCTGTAGCCATTCTGCAGGAGCACGGGTTTGAAGTAGTGGTAGAGACCGGGGCTCTCCAGATCCCAGTCCACCACGAGAACCTTCTTGCCGTTCGACGCGAGTATCCAGGCGACCTGGGCGACGCACATGGAGCGGCCGACGCCACCCTTGAAGGAGTAGAAAGTGACGATCTTCCCGTCCGTCTTCCCGGGCATCAGGGCTCCACGGTGGACGTCGCGCCGGTCGTGGGCGAGTTTTGCGTGGTGTCCGCGATTATGAAGTAAACCCGCTCGTTCAGCAGATGGGCCAGCTTCTCGCCGACCGGGTGCGTAGACCATCCCTTCAAATTGCGATCCAATTGAATCATCCCATTCTGCCCGTTGCGTCGTATCCTGAAGCTCTGGTCGGCGCTGCTCACGTTGGCGTCGTCGGTGGAGAAAGACGGATCCCCCCGGCTGGTGCCGTCCACATTGTCGATTCCGAAAGAAATCGTGGGTTTTCCGGGAGAGCTCGGCTCCAGGACATCACAGGCGATGTTGTCACGGTAGAGGCTGATCTTGAGACCGCCGACCGCCGCGTGTCGGGTGATGCGGCGCTGGAATTCGAGGACGCCGGCGATGATGATGACGAGGCCGAGGATGCTGAGGATGCCGAGGAACCCTACCTGCCATTGGTTCACGGGACTGTCGGCGGGGAAGGGGACGACGGTCAGCGCCACGAACTGGTCACCGACCGAGCGAGGAGAGGAGCTGGAATACGGGTCGAAAGTTGTGGCCCGAATGATATCGCCGACGGGGCCGAGTTTCGCGTGGGCCGTCGCGCGGATGGTCAGCGGTATCGGCTTACCATCAGGGATCTCTCCGCGGCGCAATGTGACGGTATCCAAAGCGACGCCGAGATCTTTCCAGGAGTCCGGAGTTGTCAGAGTGATCTCCTTGACTCGTCCCCATGGGCCGGCGACGGTCAGGTAGCCGGACACCGAGCCTCCGCGCGGGAGCGGACCATCGAGCGTGGGGAGGGTGACGACAGGCCCTGGTTCCTTCTTGGTGTCCACCTTCTCCTGTACCGAGGTCGGGTACTCGATCTTGGCTTCTTCAGGTCCCGTGACGCCGGGCCAGCGCACCGTTGCTTCGAACGCGAGCGATGCCGATGCAGCTTGAGGAATCGAGACGCTCGTGGTGAAGTCGACGATGTCGCTGCCGCCGGAGTCGGCCGCGAAGCGAGGCTCGGTCCGCATGCCGACCGCTGGCTGGCCACCGGAGCCGTGGTCGAGAGCGATCTGCGCGGTCACGCTCTCAAGTGCGCCCGGGATCTGCAGCGCACCAGCCCGGGTGTACAGGCGTGCTTCTACGTTCACCATGGGCGGGCCACCGTTCGGCCCGGGTTGTCGCGGGGTCGGGCGTACCAGCATCGCAGTACGCGGCGTCCCTTCCCACTCCACCTGGGGGTCGATCATGATAGGTGGCCCACCCGGTGGCGCGGTCGCGACGATGGTCCACTCGCCGGGCATCGGATGGGTGACGTGCAGGCGGTCGTACCCGTCCGCGCTGGCGGTGCGCTCGAAGGTGGGGCCGTCCGAGGCCTTTTCGCCGGGCCGCACGAAGCTCGTGTCGGAACAGTCCTGCGGGCCGCCCGCGGGATGAGGTTCGCAGAAGTTGAACGTGAGTCGATCTTCGTATCGTACGCGGATCGTTGCGTCGGTTGCGGGCAGCGGAATTCGTACCTTCGTTTCGCTCCGACACAGGGGCCGGGGTGTGAGAGCGGTTGCAACCGCCGTCGCCGCCGGGATGAGGTCCTCCCCCGGGCCCGCCGTGTGTGCGGACGGCGTATCCCGCTCGCAGGTTCCCGACCCTTGGAAACCGCCGTGGGCGATCGCGTCCAGGCCGGCCGGGTCCGCGGAGCCGAAGCCGAGTGGCCACACCTCGATCTGTTTGTTCTTCAGCTCGGCCAGATCGGTGGGCGCGAGCTGGTTCCGCGCGTTTGGCGGCCCGCCGGCGAGCAGTACCAGCACCAGCCGTGCCGTGTCGGGTGCATTGGCCGCCAGAGCGTCACCGAAGAAACGCACCGCTCCGGCGATGTCGGAGTCGTTCCCCTCGGCGGGTTCCCGCTTGTGCAGACCCGTGATGCAGGCTGCGAGTACGGGCCCGGCGCGGACCGCGTCCGGCCCGGCCCTGCGGGAGGGACAGGTGCGGTCGAAGGCGGACCGGCCTTCGCGCGGCGCGCTGCCATAGCCGGTCACCTCCACCTGGTAGTCGCCTGCCAGCGGAGCAGCAGCGATCTTTTCGGCGATCTGCTTCTGCATGTCGACCTGCACTGCGGTGACGTTCGCGGATTCGTCGACCAGGATCTGGACCCGGACCGGTTGTGGCGATGTTTTCGACACCGGTGCGGCCGGGTCGGGAGAGCGCGTTTGCGCATTGACAGGTACGGCCCAGAAGACGATCGCGACGGTGACGCAGATCCCCGCCAATGCGCGCCCGAACCGTGCTGTGGACATTCGGCTGGCCATCCCTAACCCCCGTCGGCACCGGACTCCACCAGACCAAACTCTCGCCGCGGTGGAAACCGTACCGGACAATAGCCACCGTCTACGCCGGAGCTCTTCGAATCTCGGCATTTGACGGAATTAACTTTGAGTGTTCATAGGTGTACCTAGGGTAACTCGATCGTGTGTTCATTGTGCTTCCCGCCCAGGCTGCCCCGCCCCGGTGCGGCCCAGTCGAGCAATACCCGACGAGAACCTACTCCGCAATCGGTAGATCGTTGTCGGTGGGTTACGTCGCGACTGCCCCTGTCTGGAGTCTGCGGGGTTAATGGGTGCCAACAGTGCGAGTGTCGCTTCAGGTAAACAACCGGCCAAGCGGAGGTGCGAGATTCACTCGGGTCGGGAAACTGGGGTGCGTTCCGGTACGATCGGTATTCACTATGGACCACCACGCGGGGGGGAGCGTCCATTGGCTGTAAAGCAATCAGGCGTACGGGGTCGCCAGGTCTGGCCGCCGTATGCTCTGGTGGCGCGCCTGATGGGCGGCGCGGTTGCCGTTGGCATCGTCCTGGCCGGGACAGCCGGCCCGGCCAGCGGCCAGGCGGTGCCCAGCGCGTCGCCGAGCACCGCCGCCTCGAATGCCGCAGGCAATGACCTGGCCACCCAGCCAGTGCGGGTCGTTGTGCTTGTCGACGAGTCCGGAAGTCTCTCCGACCAGGACGTCGTCAACGAACGCAACGCCGCCTCGGTCATCGCCGTCGCGGACGTCTCCCCGCAGTCCCAGGTAGCGGTCCTGGGCTTCGGTAGCTCCGAGGGCAGAGTGGGCCAGAGCGCGGTCAACCCGGTATGCCCCCTGACGACCGTCAACCAGTTGGGTGATCAGCAGGAGTTGCTCCGGTGTATCGGCACGCTGCACCGGCGAACCGCCGAGGAAGGTAACAACACCGATCACGTAGCCGCGCTTGCCCAGGCCCTCGACATCCTGGCCGCGCCCGATGCCCTCAACCGTCCTAAAATGATCTTCTTGTTGACCGATGGACGGCTCGACGTCTCAGGGAGTCCCCAGTACGGTCCGGACGTCACCACGCGTAACGCTGAAGGACAGCGGCAGCTGGTCGAGAAGATCAATGAAGCCCGTGACGGCAAGGTGCAGATCTGGCCGATCGGCTTCGGCAACGTCGACATGGCCTCGCTCGACGGCTACGCCACCGGCGGCTTTCAGGGGACCTGTAACCGTTCGGTCGACGCCAGGCCGCGGACGAACATCTACACGTCATCCAGCGATGTGGGCAAGGCATTGCTGCAGGCGTTCGCGTCGGCCCGATGCGCCGGCGTCTCCGCTTTCGACCAGGGCACCCTCACCGGCGGAGCGTCCGTTGACCTGGCCGTCGACATCCCGCCCATCAGCACCGACGGGTCCATCGTGGTGTTGAAGGGCAGTGACAAGGTCAGGGTCACCTATTTCGACCCGCGCGGGGTGGAGGTACCACGCCAGAGCCAGAACTTCGACGGTTCGGTGCTCCAGGCGACAACTGAGAACGCGGCGGCCGAGTCGCTGCACATCCGCGACCCACGCCCGGGTACCTGGAAGGTGCGGCTGACCGCACCCGCCGGCGTGCCCACGTCGACGGTCGCGGCCTCGGCGATCTGGCAGGGCCGCATCCGCTCCTCGATCGCGGTCACCCCGCCCGCCCCGCAACCCGGCCAGACCGTCGACGTGCGGGTGCGGTTACAGACCCGCGCCGACGCGGTCACCGACCCGGCCGAACTGCGCAAGCTCACGGTCCGCGCAGAGGTCTCCGGTGACGCAATGCCGCTCCAGAGCGTCCCGGTCGCCGACGATGGCAAGAGCCCCGACCGGCGGGCGAACGACGGCGAGTTCGCCGGTCAGGTCACCGTTCCCACCACCGCCACCGGTGATCTCACGTTCGTCGGGCGCATCGACGGGATCGGTGTCGTCGGCGACGAGCGACCGTTCACCACCCGGATCACCAAGGGGCCGCCGCCGGTCACCGCCGACATCAGCGTTGACGGCGGGCGGGTCGCGCCGGGCGACACCCTGGGCGGGACGGTCGTCATCAACACGGCGGACGGCAGGCCCCGTACCCTCGGGCTGCGTCTGATCGATCTGGACCCGGGCACTCTTGCCGAGCTCAGCCCGGCGAGGATCCAGACCGATGGTTCCGGGCGCTCCCAAGAGGCACTGACGATCCAGTTCCGCGCCGGCACCAAGCTCGGGCCGGCCAGCGGCGAACTCGACGTGTATGACGTGGTCGACCCCGCGACCGTCGTCGCGACGGGCTTTTTCACAGTCAACGTTGCCTACCCGTCGCCGCTGCTCCAGCGCCTGTGGTGGTTGTGGCTTCTTGTGCTGGTAGCGGTGCTGGCCGCGGTGGCCTGGTTGCGTGGTCGGCGCCGGGCTTTCCTCATCCGTCGTGATGTCCGTGATCTCACGATGGTCCTGCACCGGAGCGGCACGGAGCTTTACAAACTCCGCGCGCCACCGACACCGTCCACCCGGTTCTCCTTCGCGATTCGGGATCCCCGGAGCAGATCGCCGCGTCTCGATCTGGCCGACGGTCGGGAAAGTGCCTATGAGGCGCGCCGCGGGGACAGCGGCGAGCTCATCGTCAGGACGCCCGGTGGTGCGACGACCACGCTGTTGCGCGGCACGCCCACACCAGTCGGTGACGGACTGGCGCTCGGTTTCCTCGATGCCCGCACGGCGGGAGCGGCAGGGACGCCGGGCGCGGCGGGCGCAGCCGGGACCGCGGGCACCGCCGGGCGCGGCACCTGGAATGAACGCAACCGTTTCCGGACCGGTGAGGGTGGCGCGGGCCGTGGTCACGCTGGTGCCGGTCCGGCATCCGACGGCGCCGGGCGCGGACAGACGGCGGGCGGCTGGCGGGAGCGGGCCGGCGCGGGTACCGGTTTCGGGCGGCAGCCGGGCTCGTTCCGCCAGGAAGCGGGCGGTCGGGGTGACGGGGGTTACGGCCAGTCCGTACCCAGCGGCTCGCAGTCCGGCTCGGAGTCCGGCTCGTGGCGGAGCGGGGGGAGTAGGCCTGGCCGCGGATCGTCCTCGGCTGGCACCACGGGGACCGGGCAGCGGGACACCGGGCAGCGGGACACCGACCCGCGACCCGGTCGCGGGGAGTCCGACCGCGCCGTCGGCCAGGCTCGGGCGGACGACCGCGGCGGGTCTGGCGGGCATAGCCGGTATGGCGGTTATGACCCCGGTGTTCCGGATGATCGGGGCAGCCCGGACCTGCATGACGAGATAACCCAGCCCGGTCGTGACGGCGGTCGCTGGCCGCGCGACCGGGATTACCACGACGACGATTTCGAGCGGTCATGAGGGCCGAACCGGCCGGCGCGGTCACGGCCGACGCCCGGCCCCGCGGTCGTAGGCGATCTGACAGGGAAGCGAGCGAGTCCGCATGAACATTTACCAGCCGATGATGTTCGTCGGTCTGGGGGGCACCGGATGCCTCATCGGCGCGGAGTTGGAACGCCGGCTCCGCACCGAGCTGTGCGGACCGGACGGCCGGGACCTGATCGGCCGGGTCCCCGGCCAGGGTTATCTGCCCTACCAGCTGCCGGCCTGCGTCCAGTTCGTGTATGCCGACCTGAACGAGAGCGAGCTCACCAAGTTGCGCGGCCGGGTGGTTCCGGGCGAGGAGCACGAAGCCGCGGTCGCGCACACCCAGCACATCACCCATGAACTCGTACCCCGGTTCGACACCTATCCACAGGTTGCGCTGAGCCTGCGTACCAACGCCCGAAAGTTCATCCGGGGATGGGTGCCGCCGCCCGCCGGGGAGCCACGGGTGGCGCCGCTGGTCCGCGGGGCCGGGCAGTTGCCCACGGTTGGGCGGGCCGCCCTGTTCGAGACGTTCCGCAACGGGTTGGAACCGGCTCAGCAGCCGATCGCGCGGGCGATCGGGATGATCGGTAACTCCGGTGACGAGTTGTCCCGGCTCGGCGGGCGGTTCGGGCAGACCTGTGACGTCTTCGTCGCGTTCTCGGTTGCCGGTGGCACTGGCGCCGGCATCTTCTACGACTATCTGTATCTGATCGGTGAGGCGTTCCAGCGGACGGACTACCGGGCGCAGATCTATCCGCTCGTGCTCATGCCGTCGGCGTTCGAGGAGGGGATGGGCGGTGGGCGCCGCGCCCGGCTCAACGCCGGCCGCGCCCTGCTGGACCTGTTCCGCCTGGTGGACGACCAGAACGGTTCCACCGCCGGCACGGAACTCACCGCCACCGGAACCACCGGAACGCTCGGGGTCCTCTACCCGGGCCAGGAGAAGGCGACCGCGCTGGCGCCCGCTACCATCCAGACCGCCTTCCTGTTCAGCGGCAGCTACGGTGTCCGCCGCGACGACCTGCACCGCTCGATCGTGTCGCTGATGCTGTCGCTGGTCGGGACGGGCAAGGTCGACGCCGCCGGTGCCGGCGCGGGTGACCGGCTCTACCAGTCGTTCGCGGACGACTTCATCAACCGGGGCGTGGAGCGGGAGGTCCCCGCGCCGTCCGGCATCGGCTTGCGGGGCGTGTCGACCAGTCTGGTGGCGTCGATGGACGTACCCGTGGACGATCTGGCCGACATCGTCGCCTCCCGGCTGCTGGCACGCGCGGTCGACATGCTCGGCGAGATCGCGCCCGGCAGCGGCGAGGACAACGAGCCGGCGATCGGGGAGTTCATGGCGGCGGCCAACCTCGAGCCGCTGCTGTCCAGCCGACCGCTGCCGTTCACCGAGGTTTCGGCCGCGCACGGGGCGCTGGAGATCACCGGGGCGCTCCACAGCCGGGCCCGCACGATGGAGGACAGCGTCGCCGCGCTCGAGGATCGGCTGCGGGCCGACGTGCCCGACATGGTCGCCGCATTCGACCCGACAAGGGCAGTTGACATCCTGCTCGGCCGGTTCGACCTGTTCCGGACCCGTCGGGTCCTGCTCGGCGACAACCGGCTTGACTACGACGAGCAGCGGGGCGGGGTGGCCCGACGGCTGGACGACTACCGGCGGGAACCGTTCGCCCCAACCGGTATCTCCTTCAACCCGCCGCAGCCGGCCGACATCCACGACCGCCGGCTGGGCCTGAGCAAAGTGCGCTGGGGCGACCCCTATGTGCAGGCGACGCTGGCGGCCCAGGACGCCTGGTTCACCTGGCGGGCACAGTCGGCGTGGAGCGCGGCGTGGGCCGGTCAGGCGACCCGCTGGGGTCGCGCGTTCGAACGGGTCCGCCAGCAGTTCGGCGCGGTCACCGCCGCATTCGACGATCATGCGCATAACGAGCCCGGGATGTTCGCCAAGCGAAGTGCCGAGCTGTACCGCAACCGGGTCGGGGTGACCTATCTGCTGCCCCCGGTCGACATGGAGACCTTCTACCGGACGGTGCTCGAGCGGTTCGTCCGCCGTGACCACGGCCGCAACACCGCGACCGAGGCGGACGTGGTCACGGCACTGCTCGGTGGCGAAGGCTGGCGTCCGGCCTGGGCCGCGGCGATCGACCGCAGCCCGACCGCGGCGGTGGCGATCGTCCGGGAGCGTCTCAAGCAGGAGGTCAAGCGGCTGTTCACGCAGGAGAGCGACGCCGGTGCGGACGCGCTGCTGCCGACGATGGCAAGTCTGCTCGCCGGTGCGGCACGACGCGAGGCTCTGATTGCTGTCAGTGATGAAGTTCGTCAGTTCCAGGCGAAGATCCACGGTCTGGTGCCGGCGAACTTCACCCCACAGGGATCGGGTGCGCTCAAAGTGCTCATCTCCTACCCGGCGGGCGGCGCCGACCCGACGATCGAACGGTTCCTGCGGGAACAGATCCGTCTTCCCCGGGAACCCGACATGGTGGTCGAGTTCCGGCCGATCCACGCCGAGTCGATCGCGGTGGTGCTGTTCCGGACGTCCATGAGCATCACCGAGGTCCCCGAGCTGCGGGAGATCCTGCACCACTGGTCCGACGCCCTGGTCGACGAGCAGCCGCACGATTTCCTGAAATGGCGCCAGCGGGTCGGTTACGACTACGGCTGGCTGGCCACCACCGAGGAGCACCGGGTCCGCATCCTGCATCATCTGCTGTGCGCGATGTGGAACGGCAACGTCCGTACCCGGGGTGGTGAGCGCGACTCGCCGGCGCAGGTGCGCGTTCAGCTCGCCGACGACGACGAGCACATGGTGTCGATGACCCTGTCGCTGGCGCCGTTCGAGCCGGCGTCGTCGTGGGGAAGCCTGCTGCGCGCGTACGAGGACTGGACACTCGCGGACGATGAGCAGATCAGGCGTGACTTCTGCGAGCAGCTGATGCGGACCCTGCCCGAGGGCCTGTCCGGTCGGACGAAGGAGCCGAGCGAACTGTTCCTGCGGATGATCACTCTCGCCGGGGAGCAGGCCGCTCTGCTCGACGACATGCGCCGAACCCTGCCATCGGGCAGTCGGGTCTGGGCGGGTCAGCTCTACGATTTCTGGACGAGGACCTTCGACGCGGCCATGGAAATGCAGTTCGAAAATGTCTCGCTGCGGGCCCGAACCAACCTCGCCGAGCTGTACGAGCTGGTTGTACGCCGGCCACGTGGCGCCGGCCCGGTGCCCGCACGCGCAGGGTCCGCCCGGCCGGAGTACGGCCGCACTGTGCCCGGCCCGGCGGAGGATTCTCGGGACGACCAGCGCTGGCAGGACGACGCCGATCAGGTGAAGGGGGGCTGGGACACCCCTCCCGATGGCGCCGGCGCGGGCGTCGGTGGTCGCCGCGGGCGTGGTCATCCTGACCCGGCACCCGACCGGGAATCCGGAAATGGCCGGAGCCGGAACGATTATCAGCCCGACAACAACCATGACGGCCGGCGGGCGATCGATCTCCACAAGGATGGCGGCGACGCGTCCGCACGCGGTGGAGCCGGAAGCCCAGGGGAGGACCGCGGGGCCGGTGAGCATCGCGTCGTCGACCACCGGTCGGATGGTTATCGGACAGACGATTATCAGGCTGATAACTATCCGATTGACGATTACCCAGCGGACGATGAGAGCTGGTCGTGACCGAGTCGACCCTGAGCAGAGCCGCGCCGACGGTCGTCGAAATTGATCTCCGTACCCGTTATACGGAGATCATGACGGTCGAACGGTTCTCCGACATTCAGCGGGCATTCGTGCGGGATCTGGGCATTGCGGAGAGCGATCCCGGACGGGTGCTGCTGATCGACGATTCTCGTCTGCTCGTCGAACATGCACCGGGTCTTGAACGGATCATCACCGCCCGATCGGTGAATCAGGTCGTCTGCCTGGTCGTCGGCCCGCCCAACGCCGAGCGCGGCGGCTCGGCCGGCGGCGGCGATCCTGCCGCCCAGGACGGTCGTGGCTATGCCGATCATGGCGATGATCCCGATCCCGATCCCGATCCCGGCTACGGCGACTTCGACGACGAGTTCGGCGGTCGTGGGTTCGGCGGTGGCGGGGCCAGCTCCGGCCGTCGCGACACCGCTGCGCACGCTGGGCGGTACGAGCGCCAGGCAGCCCGTCCGGGCCGGGGCGAGCCGGCCGCCGGCCGGGCATGGTCGGATGGTTCGAGCGGCAAGGCACCCACGGCCGACACGGCTTCCGCCCCTTCCGCCCCTACCGGCACGGACCGGGGCCGCTATGGGAGCCGTCCGGGGCGGGGAAGCGCTGGTGCTGCCACTGCGCCTGCCGGTGCTTCCCAGGCCGGTGGTTCTGGACCGCGGGCCGGTTCGCGTTCCGATCCGGCCCGGCTTGCGCTGGTCAAGCCCTTCGTCCTCCGAGCTCCGGTGGCCACGCTGTGGGTGAGCGACGCCCGGGGGGTCGGCTGGGGAATGGGGCAGACTCAGCCGCAGTCCCTGCCCGCACTTCTGGATGATGCCGACGACGCGCCGGCGTTCGCAGCGTTGCGGGACGCGCTGTGCCAGCACGAGGTGTTCGACGCGGTCGCCGAAAGGGTCGGTTCCATGGCGGATGCGACCGCCGCGCCCGGTCTGCGTGCGGTGGTCGGCCGGGTTGAGGACGGCGTGCTCTCCGACGCCCAGTTACGGGCGCTCGACCGGCTGCTCGCCCCGCACCCGGAGCCCGGCGAGGAGAGTGAGCCACCCCCGGCGCTCCTCACCGGACCGTTGCCGTTGCTGCTCGGGATGGTCGACCGGCGCGCAGACGCCGTGCTGCGGCCCGACGGCCTGATCAGTTCGTTGTTGCGGGAGTGCGCCGGCCGGATCGCGGATGCTGACGCCGCGGTGAAGGGCATGCGTGGCTGGCGGGTGCTGTTCAGCGGCCATCAGCCGGGGATGGTTGTCGGGTCCGCGATGCGACAGGCGGCGGCAGGGCTCGCCGAACTGCGGCATAACCTGCGGATCGAGTTCTTCGAGATTGACGGCAGCCGTGGGCTCGACCAGGCGCGGCGTAACCGGCTGGATGAACTGGGTGTGGTGACCCGGGGATCCACCGACCTCCTGCCCGGGGCCGTGGTCAACAGCCTGCGGGTTCTCACCGACAACGCTCTGGAGACGGGTCATTCGATCGTTGAGGCGTCCCAGTGGCTGTCCGGGATCGCACACCGGCTGTACCCGCGGGGAAGCCGGGAACATATCGACGAGCTGAACCAGATTTGTCCGGACAGCGTCCTCGACAACCTTGACAATCCGGGCCTGCTGCGGTTGAGCCTGGCCGCACCGCGGGTGCTCCTTGCGGTGGCTTTGTTCTGCTTCCTGGCGGCGCTGTGGTCGCCGCTCGATGGCGTCGCCGGAGCCGTCGTCAGCGTCGTTCCGGCGTTGACGATCGTTGTCGTGGCCGTCCTGGGTGCCTGGCTGTTGATGAACGCCCGCCAGGTCAGCCCGGACGAAGCCGGTGCGCTGGACCTCGTCCCGTTGGTGCTGGTCGCCCTGGCCGCAGCCGGTGGGGGTTGGTATCTGCAGTGGTCTGCCACGTTGAGTCTGTCCGCGTCGGTCCGGACGGCGCTTGCGGCATTCGGATTGCTCGGGCTGCTGTTGTGGCCACTGTGGGCATGGGTATCCGCGGTGAAACGTTGGCAGCCTCAGCTTGGCACTGCCGCTGTGGTGGTCGAGGAGCTCCGCACGTTGGTCTGCCGGGTGGCGCTGTACGAATGGGTGCTCGCCGACAGTCGGCGGGAGGCCCACGACATCACCAACGCACTGACCGGCGCGCTGCTCGACATGCAGACAAAGCTGACCGATCACGCCATGCTACTGCGCGACCATCCCATCGGGGACCAGCCGGGAGGGGTGCCCGGCATCGACGTCGAGGTCGCCACCCTGCTGCGTGACCAGCGAGGTGAGATTGCCAGAGTCGTCCAGGAGGATCTGATTGATCTGATCCAGACCGTGCTCCGGCGCTGCTGGAAGGATCTTGAAAGAGGCGCGCCGGACGCGCTGGCGAACTATGTGTCCACCGACTTCGGGCAGCTGCTGGAGGTCTACGCCGAACATTTGTCCCGTCGGGGTGTGCATGAGGCTCCGCCGTTCGCCCGCTCGGGCGAGCGGCGCGCGGTGCTCGTCGATGCGGTGTGGACCGAATCGCACCGGGTCGCCGAGGTGCTGCGGGCCACCAAGCTGGACGCGGGCATCCAGCAACTGTGCGGGCCGGAGGAGCTGAGCTATCTCGACGTCTCTCCGGACCGCGCGGATCTGATCCGTTTCGCGCCGCGGGCGGCCAAGGCGGTGTTCGGCCGCGGCCTCACCCGCCCGGGGCCGGTCGGTGGTCCTGAGATTCCACATCCCGGTGCCGATCTGGTCTGGACAGCCGGTGGCCAGGTCGCCGGCGTGCTGCGCCTGGTCCGGTTGCGTTCCGGTGTGGTCGAGACGCCAGTGGAGGGTCGGCTGTGACGCATCCCGATTGGAGGGCACCGGAGGCTTCGGACGGCCCACCGGAGGCATCGCCCGGCTCGGATGCCCCGTCCGGCTCGCCCGGCGGACGCCGGCCCGGCCGGGCCGAGTCGGCCGGGGCTGACGGCCGCGGCACCAACGGTTCGTCACCGGGTGGGTCCGGCGCCGCCGGTGGCTCGTACAAGGAGTCGCCGCAGGGCCGCGCCGACGCGCTGACTGAACTCAGCTACATCACGACCTACGGTGAGCGCGAACAGCTTCGAATCCGGGTCGGGGAATGGGAGGATGCCGGCCAGGACCGGCCGGGAGCCGCCCGCCCGCCTTCCCGATCCGCGCCGTACCGCCGGCGCAGGGTGACCAACCCGGACTCCAATCAGGACTTCGTCCAGAAGGTGCTGCCGAGCGATCAGGTGACCGCGGACAACTGCGATCTCATCGACAACGAGATTCAGATCGGCCTGCATCTGCTGCGAACGATCGGCGAGACCCGTTACCCGCCGGAGCTGTCGAGGCTGGTCGGCTATGACGCGGACGCCGAGGAGCCGTTCATCCTGCTCGACGAGCGCGGCGCGCCCGCCGGCCGGTTCAGCAGGAAGATGTCGGCGACGAAGTACGAAGGCTTTCAGGTCAGTCTGTTCCGGGCACTGAGCATTCTGGAGGCCGTCAAGGTCGTGCACCGCAACCTCACTCCGGGGACGGTCCGCTGGAACGACCCGCGGGTGCAGATCACTGACTTCCAGCACGCCCGGCTGACCGGTGAGCCGGCCGGCGCCGCTCCGTCACCTCGCTGGGCCGCGCCCGAGGCGCGCCACGGCGGCGTCCCCGCGGATCCGGCCGCGGACCTCTGGAGTACCGGATTGGTGATCGTCCAGGTGGTCGGGGGACCGCTCCCGTCCGGGATGACCGGACCGCCTGATCTACGTGCCGTCGGTGGCGGCCTGGACCGGACCCTGCAGGGCATCTTCGAACCCACCCCTGCGGGCCGACCGCTGATCGAGCTGTTCATGCGGGATCTCCGCGCTGAGCGGGACTTCGTGCCCGTCGACGCCTACCCTGAACCGGTCACGGCCGATCCCCGTTTTCTGGAAGGACGCCGGCGGTTCGCCGAACTGTCCAGGAGTAAGAGCCGGACCGCCCAGACCTTCGACCCTTATTCTGGTGACCACTCATGACCACCGATGACGGCGGGTTCCGCTCCCCCAGACGTACGGTTCGCTGCCCGATCTGCCTGAACGAGTTCGTCTGGGATGACGTGCGCCAGCTGTATGAGCGGGTCGACACCCCAGTGGCCGCGGAGCGGTACCGTCCACTGGAGATCCCGGCGACCACGTCGGCCATCAAGCGCCGGGATCGCGAGCTCGACGCGTGGAAACGCTGCCCGGACAATGACGG
Source organism: Protofrankia sp. Cas4 (assembly GCF_963555915.1). Taxonomy (NCBI): domain Bacteria; kingdom Bacillati; phylum Actinomycetota; class Actinomycetes; order Frankiales; family Frankiaceae; genus Protofrankia; species Protofrankia sp. Cas4. The sequence goes on along the minus strand of NZ_CAUVXL010000269.1, from coordinate 10,182 downwards.
TGAGCTCACAGCCAACGACGGTTCCAAGATCGATCATTATCTCCCGGCGGCCTACGCGAAGTACGGCCGCCCGCTGGTCATCGGCTTTGTCGGTTTTGCGGAGAGCGGCAAGTCCCACCTGCTCGCCTCGATGGTCGGTGAGATCGAGTACGGCCGGCTGGAGGCGCTGGGTCTGGGGGTAGACCCGGTGGACGCGGGCGTCCACGAGAACTATCTCAGCGATTTCGTCGACCCGTTGTTCAACGACGGGGAGGCGATTCAGAGCGACGTGAGCGGCGAGTCGGCGAGTGGCGCCGAGTTCAAGGACGCGTTTCTGCTCTCCAACCCCGACCTGGGCGTGACCCGTGCGGTGACGTTCTTCGACATCTCGGGGGAGATTCTTGCGGAGAAAAGCCCCTACACGCAGTTCATCCTGGCAATGGATGCGCTGATTTTTGTAGTCGATCCGTATGTCGCGATCAAGGATCCGGCCGACGGCTCAACCGAAGGGAACCGGCCGCTGCGGCGCGACCGGGCGTTCGCCACTGTTCTGCATCGCTTCCGTGACCAGGAGGGCGCGCGGGAAAAGCCGGTCGCCATCGCAATCACCAAATGTGATCGCTGGCGGTTCGAACAGCCGGTCTCGTCCTGGCTGCGCAGGGACGGCCTGAGCTCATACCGGTCGGCCCGGCAGCCCGACCTGGCCACGATCTGGGAGGAGAGCGCCGACGCCTTCTCCTTCCTCCACCAGAACCACGCACAGGCGTGGCTGCGACCTTATTCGGTATTCTCCAGGGCGACCCTGCATTTCGTCTCGGCGACCGGTTCGGAGGCCGTCGAGCTGCAGTCGCCCCGGAAGGGTGACCCGAACGCACCCGCTGTCGGCGTCAGGAGATACTCCCGGGGGGTCCGACCCAAGCGGGTGCTCGATCCGCTGGCGGCGATCCTGGCCATGAGTGGGATGCTGGGTGACGAGGCCCGTGCCGTCGGTGGCGATTTTGAGCGGCCGGGACAGGGCGGAGCCCGGTGATGTCCGGATCGAATGTATCCGATCCGGACATGCCAGACTCCATTGCTGTCGACTATCTGGTCTACCGGTACGACCCGCCGAGGCGTGGTGGCGGTCTTTCCGGTTTTACTCCGGCGGAATCCAACCTGCCACCGCCCGAACGCGAGTGGTGGCACAAATCCTACCGCCACTGGTGGGAACCGAGGGGTACCGACATCAGGTGGGGGCCGAGCGTCTGCTATCTGATCGCTCAGGATCTGAACGGCAGAGACCGGGCAATACTTTGTTACCGTACCGCCGGCAGTAGCGTGGCACGAAAGGGTACCGTCAGTTTCCTGCTGATCGGTTCGCCGGACGAGCTCACGGCCGCTGTAGCCCTGGCGCTGGCCGACTGGAGCTGGGCCGCGGGCACGCCTTTCGACCCGGCGACCAAGCCTAATCAGCATTGGTACGTGACCGCAGGTGCCCAGCAGCGGGTGCAGGTGCCGTCTAAAACCACCCCCTATGTTGTTCCGGCGGCTGGCGACGACGACTACGAAAGCCTTCTGGAGCGGATCGTCGTCGATTTCCTGGAAAAGTCTGACAGTGCTCAACGTGCCCATCACCTACTTGTACCGGGAGTCGGGCCGGGTAAGGCGGTCCAGCTGCTGAAGAATGTGCTGGCGGCACTGGACAACGATCGCTGCGACACCCTCGTCAGGCGTTTTTCCTTTTCGGCTTCGCAGAAAGACAACATACCCGCAGATACGGCGCCACGGGTGGTGTTCGCGACTCAGAAGTTCACCTGGCAGGGTGGGGCTCTGACCATCCTCGACGGCCGGCCTCCGCATCCGCATCCGGTGTACACCGACGCAGCTCGCCGTCTTGTGGAGGTTTCCCGCCGAGCTGATCGCCATGTATTCGATGATATAGTGGGGAAACCGTTCAACTCGGATGATCCCTTCGGGTGGTGCGAGTGGCTGATCGGAAATTCCGGACTACTGGAATGGCTTGGCTTGCCCGAAGGGCCTTCCGTCCCGCGTCCCGCCACGCTCCCCGCCCTGCCGCCGGCCCCGACCGAAATGCCGGCTGGCGTGGACGCAACCCCGCCTCCGGTCCCGTCCCCGGCCGGAATACCCGCAGGCTCGGGGCAGATCCCGCCTCCCCCGCCTATCAGGGAGCATGTAATCGGCGTGTACAGAAAGGGCATCCACCGGGCCCGGCAGGCGGATACCGTGATCGCGGTCGTCAACATTCTTGTTGACATGATCCGCGATATGGTCTGGTTGACGGAGAGGAATGTAGTCGGACTGCGGGCGGTCAGCCAGTTAAAATCCGCTCCTGATCAGGATTTCGTTCTCTCGCGATTCGATCTTCCTCGCCGTCCCGACGGCGTCGATGCACGACTGTCGAAACGTGTTCTGCAGGTGGTTGACAGAACGTTTGTCACGATATTCAACGGACGGTCCGATGTCATCCGCGAGCTGCTCGGAGCGGTGAATGCCGCTGCGGTTGCCACTGATTCAAGCTACTCGCGGCCGCCCGCTGAGGCGCCAGAGCTGAGCGCAGTGATTGACGACCGTCACGATTATCTGACGCGCCGGGATGGGGACTCGAAACGCGCCGCGGCCGCGCAAGCGCGCGAAGAGGTGCGTTGGCTGTGTGAGCGCCGAATTCTGGAGACATTGGGGCAGATTAGCCAGAAAGAACCAAGCTCTTCCGATGTAATCGGCTTTCTTGTCGAGCTGATCCGGGTCGGTGGTGGGCTGACCGAGCAGCATGTCGAGACCTTGCGCTGGATATCTTTTCACTGTGTCCGCGACAGCCCACCGCAGATATCCGGCGATGTCGCGGGGGATCTGGAAGCGTGCGACATTCTCCTTGGCCAGGTCGGGCGACATCGTATCAGAAATGTTTTCGATCAGCAGAGTCGTGCGCTTGAGAATCGTGCGTTTGAGGATGCGCTTCGAACCGAGTGTGGCAGGCGGGTCCAATACGGTCGGGAAATTGTTCAAAGGGTAATTTCTGATGTCACGGTCGTGGGTCTGCATGACCGGGTTGTCATCGACCGCCTGATCGCGGGGATTCGCAGCCTGGCTGGCGAGCCGATCGATCCGGAGATCTCGCAGGAACTCGAGGAGCTGCGCGGAAAAGCGGACCAGGCGTTCGAGCGCGGGCGTGCTGCGGTTACGGACCGCCCAACGGAATATCTGCCTGCGGTAATGCCACCCCGCTCGGATGATCCTGGAAGCGCCGGTGCCGGGGCGGGGCCAACCACGCCCGGGATGGGATCCCCTGATCGGCCGCCGCCCAGTCAGCCGCAAAACGTTTCTGACAGGGAACCCGGATCGGCCGCGAGGCGGACATGGAACAGCAACCATGGAGAGGACGCCCACAACAATCGAAAACAAGGCGCCGGGGTTTCCGCGACCGATGTGACGCCTTCTGGTCGACGCCGGAGGGTGGATTTTTCGAATCCGCTCCATGTCATCGTTATTGCTGTTATTATACTTGTTGTCATCGTGTTTATTATATTTTTGACGGTGGGCCGGAGTGGCGGAGGAGCCGGTATTCCGGTAAGAGGGTTCGATGGCAGCAGCTTCAAGAAGGTTGTCTTCAATGATGGGGCGTGGCAAGCGTCGGATGTTCCGGCCGTCTTCGCTGACGCGGCGGTGCACGTGGCGAGCGCCGATCCGTCACGAGACGAGATCGAGTTGACCATCTCCAAAAAATGGCAGGACCGGGCGGTCAAAGTTCTGGAGGAAGCCGGGCGCGACGGAGCGGTTGTTGTGATCGATCCGGGAGGCGGTGGGGTGCGGGCGGTCGCCACCCGCGGTCAGGCCGCTGACAATGCGAATCTCGCCACCGGCGTGTCGGCGAACCCTGGCGAGATCGTTGCACTCCTCAGCGCCGCCGCCATGGACAAGAACGGACTCGTCGGACTTCGTGCGGACGCGACCGAAGCGTTGGGCTGCAAGGATTTTTCGACGATAGTCAAAAATTCCTGCACGGGAAGTTTCAAGGCGTTACAGGCTCAGCTCGGTGCGGGTTTTCTGCCACGGGCACAGGCAATCGCCTGTGATCTGGGGTTCGACGGAATCGACCATCCGGTGAGCGGCGTGCACATCGCGGCGTCATCGGTACTACCGGGAGAGAGCTGCGAGGGTAACCAGGCGGTTGCTGCTGATGCTCCGATCCGGGTCACGCCCTTTCAGATGGCGGTGGCGGTGTCCGCGTTGGCCGCTGGGAGCAGTGGTATGCCAGCGCCATGCCCTCATTTCCTCGAAGCTTTTACGGACAACTGTGCGATCCGGATCGGCGACGTAACGTTGGCCGTTGATGTAGTACAGGAGATACGAGACGCGATGGCGGCAGGCAACCCCGGTATCGCGCTGATGACCAGTTGGTCTGCCGGCGACTCCGGCTTTACCGGATGGGCGGTCGGCTTCGCGCCCGCCCAGAATCCGACGGTTGCGGTCGCCGTGTACATCGAAGACAGGTCCGGGACGGACGCGACCCCGGTTCTGCAGGCCGCGACCGGAGCCGCAAAGACGCTTCTGGACAAGGCCGGCTGAGAAACCGTCGCTCGTTCCCCCACATTGTCCCGTGAGCACGTCACGTTGTGGACACGTGTTCACGGGACAACAGCCGTAGGGGTCGGCGGGTAGCCGGGTAGGCCCGGGTGGCTGTGCGGGTGCGGGTGGAGGGCTTAACGGGGGGTGGCGTCGGTGACCAGGTCGCCGACGACGATGGTGGTGTCGTCGCGGGCACCGGCCATCATGGCGGCGTCCACGAGCGCGTCCGCGGCCTGTTCGGGGCTCATGGTGCCGAGCTCCATCAACAGGCCGTCCAGTTGCTCGGGTTTCATGACCTTGGTGATGCCGTCGCTGGCGAGGACCACCCGATCCCCGGCCCGCACCGGCTCCTCCAGCAGGTCCAGCTCGACCTCTTCGTTGAGCCCGATCGCGTTCAACAGCGGCCCGTTCTTGATGGCGTGCGGGGTGGTGAGCTGGCGGGGCCGGCCGCGCCCGGGCTGTAGCCAGACGGTGCTGTCCCCGACGTGCGCCACGAAGAGGGTTTCGCCCGTGTCATGCTGCCGGCCGAGGACGACCACGTCCAGCGTGCAGGCCATCCCGTGCCAGGACGGCTCCTGCAACGGCTTCTCCCGGACGGTCCGGTTGGCCCGGTCGAGGGCACCCCGCAGGCCGTCGCGGGGGTCGGCGGCGTACTGCGGGCGGAAGCTCGCCACGGTCGTCACCGCCAGGGTGGACGCGATCTGGCCGGCCGCTTCGCCACCGACTCCGTCGGCCACCGCGAGCAGGCCGTCGAGGACGACGAAGGCATCCTCATTGGGACCGCCACGCTTGCCCCGGCGGGTCCGCCCGGCGGCGGCCAACCGCAGCGCCGGCGAGGTGGAGACGTCCGGTTCGTCCGCGACCAGCGGCACGGTCGGGACCGGCGCAACCATCGCGGGTACCGGGGGAATCGTCTGATCCGACGCCATCGTTGCGGCGGGATCGTCCCACGGGTCACCACCACCCCCGTGACCGCCGACACCGCCGGTGCCGCGGTTGTCCGGGTAGGTGCCGCTCCTGCGGGTAGCCGCCGCCTCGTCGAACCCGAAGCCATCCCGGCTGGCGGGCGCGCCGTGTGCCACCGTGCCAGCGTACGGGTCGCTGCCACCGAAATCGCCCTCGCGAGGCCGGTCACGGCCTGATGTCGCGGATGGGGGCGGGCTGACCGGTGGGGGCGTCCACCCCGTCGCGTTTCTTTCCCGGGTCTGTCCGGCGGCGGGCACCGCCGGGTTGACCGAGTTTGCCGCGTTGGTCGACGTTGCCGCGTTCACCGACGTTGTCGCCGCTCCGAGATCCCGATGCCCGGCGCCGTGCGTGGACGGTGTCGACCAGACGTCGGGCTGCTTGCCGCCGGGTACCGTCGCGAAAGCGGTCGTCGGCGGTTCGCCGGCCGGCGGCGGTATGGGCGCGGTGGGGATCGCCGCGGTCCTGGAAAAGGCCGGTGGGTCCACGTTGCCGGGATTGCCGGGATTGCCGGGGTTGCCGGGGTTGCCGGGGCGGGCAGACCTGCTGGAGCCGGCGGAGCTCACGGAACCATCCTGTCCCCTCGGTGCGGCTGATCCCGAGGCGCGGGTGGCACCACCGGCCGGGCGCGCGGGGGCACGCCGCAGCGGCGCGAGGATCGTCCCGATGATCCCCGACCGTCGCCGCCGGCGTTGTCCCGACCGTGTGTTCCCGGTGGGTGTCGATGGACGTGGCGGATGCGTCGGCCCTGGGCCGAATCCCGAGGCGCGGCTGGAGACGACGACGAAGAGAATCGCGCCGATCAGCAGCACCACGATCAATGTGATGGGTACCACCGAACTGTCCATGGCCTCCGTCCCCCACGTGTGGGTATTCCGATCACGCTAGCGGACGTCCGCGCTGACGTCCCCCGTACCCACTCAATGGCATCAATGCAGATCGGCCGACGGATGTGTCGCGACATCGACACAAGTGACCAACAGGGCTTGACCAGCGCTGACAGGCAGTATCTGAGATGCGTCGGATATGTGTCAGGCTGCCGCGCCATTGCTGCCGAGGTGGACCCGCGGGGGCGGAGGTCGCCGGTGGTCCGTGGGTGGCCTCGGTGCCCGGTCAGACCCCGACCGGGCACCGGTCAGACCCCGACCGGTGCCCGGTCGCCGGAGCGCAGGGCGGTGCGGGCGTGTTCGGCGAGGGCGGCGGCACCGGGATGCCCGGCGATCTCGATCGCGCCGCAGAGGGTCAGGACATCGACCCTCGCATTCTCCGACGCGACGCAACCGGCAAGGTCGATTGCCTGGTAGCCGAGGTCGACTGCGCGCTCCACCTCGCCGGCGTCGACCTGGGCCACACCGAGCCAGACCCGGTGATGAATCAGCTCCCGTGGGTACTCGCAGGCGTCGAGCTCGTCGACGGACCGCCTCAGGTGCCCGATGGCGGCGGCGGCGTCGCCAATGCACAACAGGGCCTTGCCGGCGTAGTACTCGATGGTCGGTCGAGAACACCAGTACACGTAGTCCGGATCCTCGCCGGGTTCGGCCTGATCGATCTGGGTGAACGCCTCGGCGATCTCGGCCCGCACGGCTCGGCTGTCGCCGACCTGAGCATGGGCGATGGCCAGCGAGCCGGCGAGCACCGCCTTCTCGGTCGCCGTGAGGGCGTCCCCGGCGCCCGCGCGGGCCGCGCGCAGCATGGTGACCGCGTCGGCCGGGTCGCCGTAGCGCACCGCCTGCTCCGCCATGCAACGCAGGATGTTGGCGCCGATGGCCCGGTCACCGGCCTCGTGGGCGGTGCGCAGCGCCACCAGCCAGAACTGTTGGGCGATCTGGTGACGGCCGCTGTCGAACGCGGCCCAGCCCGCCAGCCGGGCGAGTTCCGCGGCGACGGCGTAGAGCCGCGCGCGCTGGTCCTGGCTGTATGCACCGGTGCGCAGCAGCCGGACGATCACCCGCAGCTCGGACACCGCGAGCCCGTGCACATCCTCCCCGCCCAGAACGTCGTCCATCCGCCGCAGGGCGTCGACGCGGTCGGCGAATCCGGCGACCAGGGCGTCGTTGACGTGCCTGCCGTTGAGTACCGCGACGGGCCGGGCGGGAGCCGCGACGAGCCAGGAGTGGACGACCGCGCCGAGCGTCGCGCTGGTGAAGGTCAGGACGGCGGGCCGCTGGACCCGGCTGGTCACCTCTTCCAGCGCGGCACCGAGCCCGTCGGGCGCCCACAGGCGCGCCAGCGTCCACGGCGGGGTGTCGGCGGTCAGTGTGGTTCCGTTGTGAACGAAACCGCTGCCGACGGCGGTGGCTGCCGTGCCACGGCGGGAACGGCGGGCCCCGAGCTCTCGACTCGTTCGTGACCGCCCGAGCAGACTGCTGGGTTCTCTCACGCCCGGCCTCCTCAAAATGGCCAGTCAGGAAATAGTCGTCGGCACCGCGGCCATAGTCGTTGGCCTTGTTGTGATCACCGGTAGGTGCCCGAGGTATTTCATGATAAACAACAAAACCACGCCGACGACCGCCGCAGGTGCAGCGTACGTCAGGCCCGCGGGCGGAACAAGTAGCGCAAGATTGCCACGGTGGTGTTGTTATATCCCAAACTGCGCAAGAAACCCAACGGTCGACCGGGTGTTGAGATTCAAAAGGTCGATGGTTGTGGTTGTTCAACCTCGCTGGCTCGCTGGCTCGCTGGCTCGCTGGCCCGATGCGGCTCGGGCGGTGGCTGCGACGGCGTGCGGTGGCTGCGACGGCAGTGGTCGCGGTTCCGGTTGCCATCGCAGCTGCGCTCACGGGCCGGGCCGGCACGCCGGGAATCATCCTCGGATGACCATTTAGAGCGCCCGGCAATTGGGGACGCGGCGTCGCAGGGCTGGGGCACGCACCTCCCTTCGTTGTCGTCGGTCGGCACCCAACACCTCCGGTGACTCCCTCCTCCGCCTCGCGATCTACGTACTCCAGCCCTGCTCCTTGATCCACGCCTCTATTGTCGGGCGCTCTTAGCCCGATCATTCGGGACCGTCCCGAAGGCGGACCGCATTCGGTGATCCAACCTGGTGATCCAAGCCGGCAGCTCCTCTGGGTGATCTCATCCGTTGATGACCGATCGGGGTTGATGATCGGATGGGGACGGTGGTCGAGGCACGCATCCCGATGCGTGCGGGGCTTTTCTGGCCACAAACCGCGTTGGGAAACTTTCGGCGCGCAATGCCGGACATCCCGGATGGGGGGAGCTGGCCCATGCGATTATGGATCTTCTCGGGCGTCCGAGGGCCCGAGGGCCGCGGGGAGAGGCTCCCGACCCTCCGTCCAGAGCCGGGAACCTCTCTCTAGCTCTGACGCTCGGCGACCCCGTGGGGTTGGCGCCAAAGTCGCACCACCGGAAATCAGGGTTCCTGTTGGATCCGGGGTTCCTGCCGGATTGGCGAAGCCGATCTGCCAGGTCCCGGAGCCGATCTGCGCGGTCCGTCCGGAGATGCCGGACTCCAGCCGCCGGACTCCAGCTGACCAGTGTGTCGCTGGATCGGGCTTAGCGGTCGGCCACCCAGCATCACGGGCCTGCCCGCCCTGCCTGGGCTGGGTTCCACGCCGCGGCAGGCTGCGATCCGTCCGGCGAGCCAACGCCGCGCACCCTATTGCCGGGCGTGGAGTAGATCTGTTCCGGTCAACGACCCGGCCGACTCTCAACGATGTGAATGTGATGCTTCTCCAGCAACATCAGATTCACATCGTTGAGAGCGCCTGGCAACAGGGGCGTGGATCAAGGAGCGGGGTTGGGGTACGTAGATCACGAGGTGCGAGGGAAGCACCGGAGGTGTTGGGTGTCGACCGACGGAGCCGGGGTACCCGTGCATCGCGCAGCGATGGATGGGGAGCGATGAGGCGAGGTGCGTGCCCCAGCCCCGCGACGCCGCGTCCCCTATTGCCGGGCACTCTGAATTCCAAGCTCAGACGTCGACCGCGAGCCTGACCGCCGCCGAGAGCCGCCGCAGCAGGGCCGGCCCGAGCATCCCGATCTCGGTGACAAGTAGGTCGGACGGGATCGTCGTGATGTTGTCGCAGCTGGCGACGCTGTCGACCTTGAGGCCCTCGTCGGGGCCGACCGGGACCTCGCTCGGGATGCCGCGGATCGTGCGGGTCACGGGGACGACGGTGACGTTCGTCAGGTACGGCAGTGCGGCGTCACGAGTGATGATGACGACCGGTCGCACACCGGTGGGTGGCGGCAGTCGGGCGACCCAGAGGGCGCCGCGGCGCAGGGGTGGCTTCACCTGGTCCGTTCCGGATCATCGCATTGAGCATAATGGTGTAGCGCGTACGGAGATTCCGGGTGATTATGTCCCAGGGGCGGCCGAGGGATCAGAGCGTCTCTGCCAGGCCCAGGTCGGTTGTCAGGCCCAGGTCGGCGAGATCGTAGCCGCCGTCCTCGCCGAGGATGATCGGTACCAGGTTCGCGGCGGTGAAGGAGAGGGCTCGCTCGTCGGACGTTCGTGGCTGCTGACAGTACCCGCGCGCGTACGCCTCGGCGATCATGCGGTCTTCCTCCACACGGCGTTGCGTATGGAGGGCCGCGCGGACGGCCTCGGCGCGTGAGTGATAGCGCCCTGACGACACCATCGTGTCGAGCGCGGCTACCTCGGCTTCGTCCAGCCGGACTGCGATTTGTGGCATGCAATCAGAATATCTCGTC
>NZ_CAUVXL010000268.1:0-22852 GCF_963555915.1 Protofrankia sp. Cas4 | reverse complement strand
GACTCCCGTCCTGGTATGCATGTTGCACACCAGGACCGGAGTCGCTCGCACACAGGCCCGGTCGCGCAGGTCCGGCGGCTTAGAGCGACCGGCAAGAGGGGACGCGGCGTCGCGGGGCTGGGGCACGCACCCCAGCCCCGCTCTTTGATCCACATCTTCTTCGGTGCGACGAGTGGAAGGAAGACGTCAGGAAACGCCGGTTTTCGGGCGAAAAATGTATGTCAACCATCCACTCGTGCTGGCCCGGTTACCTGCCCGCTTACCTGCCCGGTTTGCACCGGTGACCTGTGGCCACCAACCGAGGATGGCAGGAGTCCGCTGCACGGGTACCCCAGCCCCGCTCTTTGATCCACGCCCCTATTGCCGGGCACTCTTATCGGCATACGGGGATGCCGCATTCGCGCGTCATCATCGTCCGGCCGGTGCGCGCCCCGGCGGCGATCAGCCCACGACGTACGGGGGAACGCGCGGGCCGGTCGTGTGCCCCGCCGGGACGCGAACAGAAGGTAGCGAACTTCGTACCATAGGTGCAAGCCCTGTCCGTGTTCCCACGACAGGCGGTCGGAGGGCAGGTGGCCAGCAGGCCCGGGAAATCAACCGGCCCAGGTAGGGACGGCCTCGCCGCTGCCGGCAGTGGTGCCGGCAGCGCTTCTGGCGGCCGCACCGGTCCTGACCAGCGTGAACGTGTCGAACGGGACGGGTGAGGGTCCGGAGCTGTCGTACACGGTCACTCGGATGCGGCTTGTTCCGCCCGACTCGCCCGGATCCACCTCGAAGCCGGCGAACGCGTACGGGTGCTCCGGTGCGCGCAGCGCCAGCCATGGTGCCGGCTCGTGGGCGTAGATCGAGCGAAGCCGCCTCGGGTCGGACTCCCGTGCTTCCACACCGACGATCACTCGACCGGCGGGCGGGTCGAACAGGTTGCCGGCCGACGGCGACGACGACCCACCCGTCCCCAGGACCATGTGTACCGTTCCACGCGAAGTGTCGATCACATCCGTCTGCGCTGAGACCGGGCGCGGCGTGAGCACATCAGAACCGTCGACCGCGCCACGCAGCGGGTGCGTCCGTTCGTAGTGGTGTTCGTGGCCGCACAGGACAAGGTCCACCTCGAAGGCGTCGAACAGCGGCAGCCACTCCTGCCGGATGCCGAGGTCCGCGCCGTTGTGGTGCTCGGCGCTCGACACGGCGGTCTGGTGCATGCAGACGATGATCCAGTCGATGTCTGGGTCGGCTCGGGCGTCACGCAGGGTTCGGGTGAGCCATGCCCGCTGCCGGCCGCCGCTGTATCCGCGGATGTACACCATGCCGGCGTCCTGATAGCAGACATCGTCGTTCTGCAGAATGACGAAACGCACGTTCGATACGGTGAAGGCGTACCACAGGCCGGCGACATCCGGATCAGTGCCGGCGGCGATCTCACCCTCGGCGACCCGCGTGTCGGCGGGCTCACTGTTGTCGGGCAGCAGGAATCGGCTCTGATAGGCCGTCAGTCCGTGCGGCCCGTTCCCGCGCTCGACCTCGTGGTTGCCGGCGGCGGGCATCCACGGGCGGTGCCGGGCCGACGTACTGATCATGTTGAACCAGTCGGACCAGGCCCGCAGCGGGTCGCTGCTGTGGTTCGCGTACGACAGATCGCCGGCGACCAGGGTGAAAAGTGGACCAATTCGTTCGATACCGGCCACGACATGTCCGGACGCCGGGGTGCCGAGCGGGTCGTAGGCCGCGGATGTGCCCTGGTCGCCGAAGCAGGTGAACGTGAACCTCGCCCGATCGGCGGGTGCCGTGCGCAGCGTCCCGCCCTCGACATGGGCGATCCGGTCATGGTGGACCTCGTACAGGTACATGGAGTCCGGTTCGAGGTGTGTGAGCAGGGCATGGTGACTGATTACCTCCACACCGGTGACCGCGTCGGTGTACACCCGGGTGATGGCGGGCACCTCGCGATCGGGACCGCCCGCGGTGGGACCGAACCGTACCCGGGGGTGGCCCACCACGCCCGGCGTTGTCCACGACACGGCCATTGATCTGGCCGGCTCCGACCCGAACGTCAGATGGATGTGTTCGACGGGAGTTCCCGCACGCGGAGCCACCTGCTGTCCTCCATGCCGCAAGGGGCGGCCCCGCCACAGCGGAGCCGCCCCTTGCCGACGAGCTACGTCACATCCCGGCCGGCGCGGCCGGGCGCTCTTACTCGGTGGACTTGGCCAGATCGATGGGAGGAGCGTCGGGCACCTGGTTCGGCTTGGGCTCACCGCGGAAGATGAACTTCGCGGTCTCCCCTTCGCCCTCCACGTCACCCACGACGATTTCGCCGGGCTTGAGCGTCCCGTACAGGATCTTCTCGGACAGGACGTCCTCGATCTCCCGCTGGATCGTCCGGCGCAGCGGCCGGGCGCCCAGCACCGGGTCGTAGCCCTTCTTGGCCAGCAGCATCTTGGCCGCGGGCGTCAGCTCGAGAGCCATGTCCTTGTTCTTGAGCTGGATGTCCACCCGGGCCAGCATGAGGTCGACGATCTGGATGATCTCAGCCTCGGACAGCTGGTGGAAGACGATGATGTCGTCGATCCGGTTGAGGAACTCGGGCCGGAAGTGCTGCTTGAGCTCGTCCTGGACCCTCGCCTTCATCCGCTCGTAGTCGATGGCGCCCTGTCCGGTCGCGAACCCGATGCCGGGGCCCTTGGAGATGTCCCGGGTGCCCAGGTTCGAGGTCATGATCAGAACAGTGTTCTTGAAGTCCACCAGTCGGCCCTGGGAGTCGGTCAGGCGACCGTCCTCCAAGATCTGCAGGAGGGTGTTGAACACATCCGGGTGGGCCTTTTCGACCTCGTCGAACAGGACGACCGAGAACGGCTTGCGCCGGACCCGCTCGGTGAGCTGGCCGCCTTCCTCATACCCGACATAGCCGGGCGGGGAACCCACCAGCCGCGAGACCGTGTGCTTCTCCATGTACTCGCTCATGTCGAGCTGGATCAGCGAGTCCTCGTCGCCGAACAGGAACTCCGCCAGGGTCTTGGAGAGCTCGGTCTTACCGACACCCGAGGGGCCGGCGAAGATGAACGAGCCACCGGGACGCTTGGGATCCTTCAGGCCCGCGCGGGTACGCCGGATCGCCTGGGAGACCGCCTTGATGGCCTGCTGCTGGCCGATGACGCGACGGTGCAGCTCGTCCTCCATACGCAGAAGGCGGGCCGTCTCCTCCTCGGTGAGCTTGAACACGGGGATGCCGGTCCAGATTGCCAGGACCTCGGCGATCTCCTCGTCACCCACCTCGGCGACGACGTCCATGTCGCCGGCCTTCCATTCCTTCTCCCGCTTGGCCTTCTCGGTGAGTAGGGTCTTCTCCCGGTCACGCAGGGACGCGGCCTTCTCGAAGTCCTGCGCGTCGATCGCGGACTCCTTGTCCCGGCGGACGTTCGCGATGCGCTCGTCGAACTCGCGCAGGTCCGGCGGTGCGGTCATCCGGCGGATGCGCATCCGCGAACCGGCCTCGTCGATGAGGTCGATCGCCTTGTCCGGCAGGAACCGGTCGGATATGTAGCGGTCCGCCAGGGATGCGGCCGCAACCAGGGCACCGTCTGTGATCGACACGCGGTGGTGTGCCTCGTACCGGTCCCGCAGGCCCTTGAGGATCTCGATGGTGTGTGCCACCGACGGCTCCGCGACCTGGATGGGCTGGAAGCGCCGTTCGAGCGCGGCGTCCTTCTCCAGGTGCTTGCGGTATTCGTCCAGGGTGGTGGCACCGATCGTCTGCAGCTCACCACGCGCCAGCATCGGCTTGAGGATGGACGCGGCGTCGATCGCGCCCTCCGCGGCACCCGCGCCGACGAGGGTGTGCAGCTCGTCGATGAACAGGATGATGTCGCCGCGGGTACGGATCTCCTTGAGGACCTTCTTCAGGCGCTCTTCGAAGTCACCGCGGTAGCGGGAGCCCGCGACCAGCGCACCGAGGTCGAGGGTGTACAGCTGCTTGTCCTTGAGCGTCTCGGGCACCTCGCCCTTGACGATCGCCTGCGCCAGCCCCTCGACGACCGCGGTCTTGCCGACTCCGGGCTCGCCGATCAGCACCGGGTTGTTCTTGGTCCGGCGCGACAGCACCTGCATGACGCGCTCGATCTCCTTCTCGCGCCCGATCACCGGGTCGAGTTTGGATTCGCGCGCTGCGGCCGTGAGGTTGCGCCCGAACTGGTCGAGGACGAGCGAGGTCGACGGAGTGCCCTCCGACGGCGCGCCGGCGGTCGCGGGGTCGCCCTTGCCCTGGTATCCGCTCAGCAGCTGGATGACCTGCTGGCGAACCCGGTTGAGGTCGGCTCCGAGCTTGACCAGCACCTGCGCGGCCACGCCTTCGCCCTCGCGGATCAGTCCGAGCAGGATGTGCTCGGTTCCGATGTAGTTGTGGCCGAGCTGCAGGGCCTCCCGCAGGGACAGCTCCAGCACCTTCTTGGCACGCGGAGTGAACGGGATGTGCCCACTCGGGGCCTGCTGGCCCTGCCCGATGATCTCCTCGACCTGTGACCGAACACCCTCGAGGGAGATACCGAGCGACTCAAGCGCCTTGGCGGCGACGCCCTCCCCCTCGTGGATCAGTCCGAGCAGGATGTGCTCGGTTCCGATGTAGTTGTGGTTGAGCATCCTGGCTTCTTCCTGAGCCAGGACGACGACCCGACGTGCCCGGTCGGTGAATCTCTCGAACATGTGCGCTCCTTCGAGCGGTGCGACCGACCACACGGCAGTCGGTATCCGCATGCTAGCTCCGCCGATGCATGTCCCCACGCATCGAACGGAAACCTTCCCGCCGGCCCCGCCCTCTCCCTTGTGGACGGCGGACCGACTGAGGTAGCCGATCCACCAGCGAAGACGCCTGAGCCAACGGTGGCTGACCCGGACCGATTCCGTCCCGCTGTTCCGCCGAGAGCAGAACGAAATCTGATGGTTACCGTGTTGGCGAGCCCCCGCACCGGGAGACCGGGACGGCCCCGATCGTCGGTGGCGACCCGCCTGGGTCCATACTTCAACCGCCTGCCGATGGTCGCTGAAAGTAATATGTTGTGCGCTTCGGAGTTATACCATTGCGCAGAGAATGAAAAATCTTACTCGATGTCTACGCTACAGTAGCCAATTGTATATGTCACCGAGCGGACGGCAAGTGATGACCATCGGGTGGCCCCGCGGCGGCTCAGCGGGAAACACGAGCAAATCGGTCCTGGTGGTGGCGGTGTTAGCCAACCGCCAACCCTTCGTCACCTTGGGTATCTATCCACTCGCGAAGGCGTCGCTCGCGTTCCGAATCGGACGTGAATGGGCAGGTCGTGCAGTACTGGCCGCTCATCCGGTGGACGAGGCAGCACGAACCCCGGCGCATCGCCGTCTGCCGCCGACCCCGGTGGGTGAAATCGGACCACGTCGGGCGGGCACGCATCGGCGGGCAGGCCAGGGCGAAAAAGGCATCCGCCTCCATCCGGCCGATGTCGGGATCCCCGGTCACCCGCTCCGTCAGCAGGAATGCACGGCCGCACTGCGTGGCCACCGCACCCCACAGCGCGGGCAGGCCCAGGCGCGCCCGCGGCCGTAGCGCCAGGACCAGTGGCTCCAGATGCTCGACCAGGTTGGTTACTAACCGTAGCCGAAGGGCGGCACGGTCTTCGACCACGTCGATCGTCGCGCGGACGGTCCCAGCGTCGGGGAGCACCGGGTCGTCGGGGAGCACCGGGTCGTCGGGGAGAACCGTCATCCGCTCGGTGTGAAACGCCGTCACGTCGAACCATCCGCCGGGTGCGCCGTGCAGTGCCAAGCCGTCCGCAGCCAGGTCCGGCACCCGGTGGCGCACGACATACGTGGCGATAGCCGGTCCGGCCACGCCGGCGGTGTACGCGGCCAGGAAGCTGCTGACCGCCACCTCCCGGTCATAGCCGTATGCCTGGCGCAGCTCGCGCACCATCGTGTCCAGGCCTGCGCCGGTGAGCAGATCGGCGCGACGCAACCAGCCGGTGCCGGGCTCGGCGCGGCCGATCCGCGCCACCTGCGGTGCGAGTACCGGTGCGATCGCCGCCAAGGTCGCTTTCAGGGGTGCCTCCCGCTGTCGCGCCGTGATGCACACGCCCCTCATCCTCGGGGTCGCCGGCGACACGCAGGAGGGTCCCGTGGGAGGTTCACCAGTGACCACCGGGGGCCGAAGGGCACGCGGCCGCGACGATGTAACCAGATACATGAGGTGGACGGTTGAGTTTCCAGTCGGTCGTGCATGGCGAGCGTTACGTATTCGCCGATCTCGTGGAACTGTTCGCCAAGGCGGGCGAGGCGAAGTCCGGTGATCAGCTGGCGGGGGTGGCCGCGTACTCGGCGGCTCAGCGGGTCGCGGCCCGACGAGCGCTCGCGGATGTCCGGCTCAGCGAAATCGTCGCGAATCCGTTGATCGAGGACGCGGTCACCGATTTGATCAACGACGGCCACGACGAATTGCGGTTCGGTGCCGTCTGCGCCCTGACCGTCGGTGAATTCCGCGAGTTGGTCCTGCGGCCGGAGTTCTCCCTGCAATGGGACGCGGGGTTAGCTGCGGGAATAACGCCCGAGATAGCGGCGGCGGTGGCTAAAATCATGACCGATCGGGATCTCGTTGTTGCCGCGAAACCACTGCGGACGGTCACCCGTTGTCGAAACTCAATGGGCGGGACAGGCGTGTTCGGCATCGGTTTCCAGCTGGACCAGCCGACTGACGACATCGAGGCTTTCCTCCTGTTGGCACTGGACGGGCTGGCCCTCGGCTGCGGCGACGCCGTCGTCAGCGTGGATCCGGGAGGCGCCTCGACCGGGCGGGTCGAGCGGATCCTGCATGGTCTGGCCACGCTGGTCGGACAGCTCGGGGCACCGGCGCAGACCTGCGTCCTGGGCCATCTCACCACCCAGCTGGGCCTGATGGAGGCGGGTGCTCCGGTCGATCTGCTGTCCGCCTCCGTTGCCGGGACACAGCGGGCGGACCGCGCGTTCGGGATCACCCTGGACCTCCTCGCGCAAGCGCGTGAGGCGGTGCTCGAGCACCACCGGGAACGTGCCGCCGACTTCAGCGGCGACCAGGTGATGTACTTCGAGGCGGGGCAGGGAAATGCGCTGTCCGTCGAGGCACACCATGGGGTGGACCAACTCACCCTGTCCGCGCGTGCATTCGGTGTCGCTCGCGCTTTTGATCCGTTTCTGGTCAGTTCCGTGATCGGATCCAGCGGCGGAGAATATCTGGCCGGTTCCCGGCAGATCATCCGGGCCGGACTGGAGGACCATTTTGTCGGCAAGCTACTCGGACTCCCGATGGGTTGCGATGTGTCCTACGCAGCCAAGCGGCGCATCGGCGGCTCGTACCCGGGCAGCTCGTACCCGGCCGAGTCATACGGGGGCGGGTCATACGGAGACGGGTCATACGGGGGCGAGTCATACGGGGGCGACGTCGACACGGGCCGGAACACCGGTGCGGACCTTCTGTTGCTCTTGGCCGCGGCGGGCAGCAACCATGTCACCGGAGTGACCCCGGACGCGCTGGCCCTGCGTAACCAGACGTTGCGTGCCTCCGCGAGCGCGTGGGGGCTGGCGGCCCTGGACGTCCAGGACGTCCAGGGCGTCCAGGCGAGCCTGCATCAGTCGTCGACCGGGTTTCGTGACGTCGTCGGGATGCGGGAGCTCTTCGGCCTGACGCCGGCCCCGGAATTCGCTGCCTGGGCGGCGCGGCGGGCCGTGCCACCCAGGGGACGGTTCGCCAGCCTAGATGATCTTGACCTGTCGACGCCGGTCAGACGGAGCCGGGACGCCTGGCTGCCCGCCGATGCCCTGAACCGGGTGTGGACGTGATGGTGTCGGCCGGAGTCGATAAGAACGCAATGGGGTGTCCGTAGAGGTACGCTGTCAGGAACACGTCACCACTGCGCGCCGCCCCTGCAGGCCCCGGTACGCCGCCGCGTCGCCCGGTCTTCTGAGTACGGAAGGGTCATCGCGGTCTCGATCTCGGCCGCTCGGCACGGCGGAAGCGCAGAGGAGCCCCGACGGCGATCTTTGTGGTGCGGTTCATAGCATATAAACAATGCACGATAATGAGAACAAAGACGGCTACGCGGGGTAGTTTCCGCACGTCAGGCCATAACTGACGGTGAGATCGGCGGGTTTTGCGATCCGCTCGCCAGCGACGAAAACCCACCGATACATGCGCGTCACATCTCGGCCGGCCCTGGCCTCGATCGACTCCTGGTACGTTCGCTGCACACCGGAACGATTTGCACGATGCCCTCTCGGGCCGCCGGTGGCGCGAAAAGGCCATGATCGCGCCGCCTTTGGCCCAACCGATGCCCTCTCGGGCCGCCGGTGGCGCGAAAAGGCCATGATCGCGCCGCCTTTGGCTCAACCGATGCCCTCTCGGGCCGCCCGGCCACCAGGCCGCCAAACCGTTTGTTCAGTTCTGATCCAGCTGGGTCAGGAATTCTTTCGCGTGGGCTGTTTCCGCGCGACCTGCTTTCTTCCGCGACGGCCTTCGCGGCGGATCGCGCCCGCTCGGCGCGCATTCCGGTAGCCAAGCCGGCGGCGCCGAGCATGCCGGACCGGGAAATCCCGGTCCCGGCATCTGACGTACCCAGTGGACGGTTGCCGCGTTGGCCGCCGTCCCGAACCGGGGGGAGACCAGCGGATGAGCATGCCTGACGAGCGCATTTTCGATGCGCAGCTGGCAGACCTGGTGCCGCGGCCGCGAGCTTCCTCAATGGTGGTTTCGACCATGCGCACCACATCTGTCGCCGGCTATCGGCCGGACGAGCAGGTACTGGTATCGGTGGTGGTGCCGACCCGGAACGAGGCCGCGAATGTCGAGCCGCTCCTTCGCCGCCTTGACGCCGCGCTGGCCGATCTACCCAGCGAGGTCATCTTCGTCGACGATTCGGACGACGCCACGCCGGAGATCATAAAAGCGCTCCGTGGTTCTGTACGGATGCGGATCCGTGTCCACCACCGGCCCGCGCCCTATCGGGTGGGCGGGCTCGGTGGCGCCGTCACCGAAGGCATCCGGCTCTGTCACGCCGACTATGCGGTGATTCTCGATGGTGATCTGCAGCATCCACCGGAGGTGATTCCAGAGCTCTTTGCCGCGGCTGGTGCCGGCGACGTCGATGTTGTCGTCGGCAGTCGTTACGTCCACGGCGGCAGTGCCTCAGGTCTGGCGAACGGGCGCCGTCGAGTCGTGTCATCCGCTGCGAATCTGCTGTCCCGGATGCTTTTCCCGCTGCGACTGCGTGGCGTGTCGGACGTCATGAGCGGGTTCTTCCTCGTCCGGATCGCGGCGCTGGACCTCGACCGGCTCCGGCCGAACGGGTACAAGATCCTGCTTGAGCTGCTGGTTCGTTCCGGCGGCCTGCGCGTCGCGGAGGTCGGGTATGTCTTCGGCGAACGGCATGCCGGATCATCGAACGCCTCGATGTCCGAGGGGGTCCGCTTTGCGCGGCGGCTGTTCTCACTCCGCCTGCCCCGGGCTGCGCGGTTTGCGCTCGTAGGCGCCTCCGGGACATTGCCGAACGTTTTTGGTACGGCGTTTCTGCACCACAGCGGCATGCATTATGTGCCGGCTGCGGTGATCGCTACCCAGGTCGCCATCCTATGGAATTTCGTCGGCGCTGACCTGCTTGTCTGGGAGCGCGGAAACCAGTCCAGAATTCGCCGGTACGTGCCGTTCGCACTACTGAACAACGTCGATCTCGTCATCCGCCTCCCGCTGCTCGGACTGTTTGTGGAGCGCTGGCATATCAGCCTCGGTACGGCCACCGTCGCGACCCTGGCAATTGCTGTTGGTGTTCGTTACATGTTGGTCGACCGGATCGTCTACGGCGAGCATCGACCGACGGTGCGAAACCCGTTCCGGTCGCCCAGGCGGTCGATCACCGGGGCCGCCGGGGAGGCCGAGGCATGAGCCGGCGGACAATCCCGATCAGGAGTGGTGGAAATGTTTAGGGGAGGACGTCGGAGGTCGGGGCGCAGACGCGCTCTGACGGGACTTCTCGCGATCGCCTCCATCCAGTTCGTGGTGCTTGTCGTCGTCAATCCAGGCACGGCGAAAGCTGTCACCTGCCCGGACACACAATGGGCCGGCGACTATTTCGCCAACACGACAATGGCCGGGCCGACGGTGGGCTCGCGTTGCGACACCGACATCAGTTTCGACTGGGGGGAGACGGGCCCCGGGATCGGCGGTCTAGGCGGATCCGGGTATTCGGTCCGGTGGACCCGTACGGTCTATCTGGACCAGGGTGAGTACGGCTTCACCGCGACCGCGGACGACGGAATCCGCGTTCTCCTGGACGGCAGCACCGTCATTGACGGATGGAAGGACCAGGGCCCGACCAGCTATTCCGCCAACCCCTCGGTGACAGCTGGTCAGCACACCATAGTCGTGGAGTACTACCAGAACGGCGGTGGCGCTCTTGCCGAGTTCAGCTACGCCCCGCCGGTGCCGCCCCCGCCGACGTGTGCGCCCGTCCAGTGGACGGCGTCGTATTTCTCCGGGACGGCGCTTGCCGGTGCCCCGCGCGGGCGCTGTGAGGATGCCATCAGCCATGACTGGGGAACCGGCGCACCGGACGTCCCCGGTATCAACGCGGACAACTTCTCGGTTCGGTGGACCCGGACCGAGAAGTTCTCGGCCGGCACCGTCACGTTCACCGCCGAGGCCGACGACGGCATTCGGGTGTACGTCGACGACACGCTGGTGATCGACGAGTGGCGGGACCAGGGGCCGACCACCTTCACCGCCAGCCCGACTGTCACGGCGGGCGACCACACGGTCAAGGTCGAGTACT
Source organism: Protofrankia sp. Cas4 (assembly GCF_963555915.1). Classification (NCBI taxonomy): domain Bacteria; kingdom Bacillati; phylum Actinomycetota; class Actinomycetes; order Frankiales; family Frankiaceae; genus Protofrankia; species Protofrankia sp. Cas4. Next base: position 12,038 of record NZ_CAUVXL010000268.1, on the reverse strand, counting down.
TCGAGCACGGCGGTGGTGCAGTCGTTCAGGTGTCGTACGCCGCCGCGGCCCCGCCGTCGTCGTTGACCTGCCTGTCCACCCAGTGGGCGGCGTCCTACTTTCCCAACAGAACCCTGTCGGGACCACCGAAGACCGAACGTTGTGAGGCCACACTCAGTTACGACTACGGTGAGAACGGGCCGGGTGTGGATGGTGTCGGCCCGTACAACTTCTCGGCACGCTGGAGTCGGACCGACCAGTTCCGGGCCGGGAACAGCACGTTCACGGTAACGGCGGACGACGGTGTGCGTGTCTATGTCGACGGCACGGCTGTCATCAACCAATGGCAGGACCAGGGGCCGACCACCTATACGGCGACCGTGCCGGTCACGGCCGGAAAGCACGTCGTGAACGTCGAGTACTACCAGGGCGGCGGCAGCGGGCTCGTGCGGGCCGGCTATACCGGTGGGGGAGCCGCGGGGGACGTTCCGCCGCCGCCACCGGGCGGTTGCACGGGCGACTGTCAGGGTTCCTGGCAGGCTCTGCCGTACGATTCTCCGGTCCGCTCGGTGCACGCCACGGTGCTGCGTACAGGGAACGTCCTGCTCGTTGCCGGATCCGGCAACAACGGGACGGCGGCGGCAAACAACCAGTTCGTCTCCAAGATCTGGAACCCGTCGAACGGCGACTTCGTCGATGTTCCGACCCAGGAGGATCTCTTCTGCGTCGGGCACACCCAGCTTCCCGACGGACGAATCCTGTTGGCTGGCGGTACCCTCGCTTACCCGACGCCCACGACGAACTACAAGGGTCTGGCGAGCAGCTACATCTTCGACCCGATGACCGGTACCTACACCAAGACGAACGACATGCCGGGCGGTGGGCACTGGTACCCGTCACTGGTGAACCTCGGCAATGGTTCGGTATTCGCCACCGGCGGGCTCAACGAGAACGGTTCGGGAAACGTCGCCGTCGAGATGTTCGACCCGACGAAGGGTCAGTGGAAGCCCTTCAACGAGGTCCCGCAGACGTACTTCTACTGGGGTCTGTATCCCACCATGGTGCTGATGTCGGACGGCCGGCTTTTCTACGGCGGGACGCATACCTTCGGCAACGCTCTTCCGAACACCTCGGGGTCGGAGATCTACGACGTCGACACCGGGACGATCACTGACGTTCCGGGGCTGCGGGACATCGATTTCCGGGATCAGGGTGCCACCGTGCTCCTACCGCCGGCGCAGGCCCAGAAGGTGGCCAACTTCGGCGGCGGCAACTCCTACAGTGACCTCGATCCGACGAACCACACGGACATCATCAACCTCAGCAAGGAAGATCCACAGTGGACGGCCGGGCCGGATCTGCCGGCGGCGAAGATGTATGTGAGCGCCGTCATCCTGCCCGACGGCAAGGTGTTCGAGACCGGCGGCGCGAAGCACAACTATCCCCAGTACGCCGTACATGAGGCGTCCATGTACGACCCGGTCGCCAACGCCTTCACATCGCTGCCCGCTGACCCAGCCGATCGGATGTACCATTCGGAGGCATTCCTGCTTCCGGACGGCCGGGTGGCGACCATCGGGAACAATCCGGCCACCGGTGATTTCGACCTGGGTATCTCCATCTATTCACCCTGGTACATGTCCAGGGACCGCCCGACTATTTCCAACGCCGGCGACCAGTTCGATTATGGATCGACGCAGAAACTGACCGTGAGCGGGAACATCGGTCGCGTCACGCTGATCCGCCCGGCGTCGGTGACCCATCAGTCCGACCCGAACCAGCGGAGCGTCGACCTGCCGCTGTCCGGAACGGGTACGGATATCAGCGTGAGCGTCCCGGACAACCCGAACCTGTTGCCGGCCGGTTATTACATGATGTTCGCCCAGGATATGAACGGGGTGCCGTCCGTGGCCAAGTGGGTGCATGTCGGATGACCAGAAAAAGAATTCTGCTCGGTGCGGCCACCGTGCTGTGCGTCGCCGTCGGCCTGCTCGTCACCCTGCGGGTGACCGGGTCGACGGCGGACACCCGGGCCGACGGGCGGGTCCGGCAGGTCGCGGTTGAGCATTCCGTGGGTCCGGGAAACCGGGACCTCAGCGGTCGGGTGCAGCCACATGGAAATGGTCGACCGTCGCCGGCGACGCTGTGGGTGGACGGCTGTGACCACAACTATGCGGACGCGGGCGGTAACTCCAACGTCTGTGTTCCGAAGGTCGCTCCCGGTGGCCGCACGGTCGACTGTGACTTCCTGCGGGCGGCCGGATTCGGCCCGCTCAAGGTGATCGGTGTGGACAGCAAGCATCTCGCCGGACCCGGAAAGACAGCTTCCCGCGGCGATACCGTCTGCGCATCCTGATTCCATAGGAAGGTCGGGGAATGTCCCTGCGATTCAATGCCCGGGTCGGGCGTCCTCGACCCGCCCGCCGCTGGATCGTTGCCGCGGCATTGTGCTGTCTGGCCGGGTGTGCGTCCTCGCCCGTAGGTGAGGCACCACACCCGGCGGTCTCCGGCAGCTCATCGATACGTCCGTCGGCGACAGGTCCGCCGGCGGTACGTTCATCATTGAATGCCGGGCCGGCGGCGGGCGGGTGGCACGGCACCGTTGCGAAGGTGTCCAGGCCCCGGCCTTCGTTCACACTGGTCGACACCTCCGGGCGGAATTTCGACTTTGCCAAGGAGACCGCCGGCCGGGCCACGCTTTTGTTCTTCGGCTATACGAACTGCGCGGATGTCTGCCCGACGACAATGGCCGACATCGCCGCGGCCAAGCAACTGGTGAGTTCGGCTGTCGGCTCGGCGGTCACCGTCGTCTTCGTCACGACCGATCCCGGCCGTGACACAGCGGGAGTGCTCCGGCGCTGGTTGAACCAGTTCGATTCCACGTTCGTCGGGCTCACCGGTTCACCGGCGCAGCTTGATGCCGCGCAGCAGGCGGCCGGCGTCCCGCTCGCGAGCGCGCAACAGGTACCGGGTGGCCGGTACAGCGTGGCGCATGCGGCCCAGGTCGCCGGCTATGGCGCCGATAACACCGAACACGTTCTCTACTTTGCCAGTACCAAGGTCGCAGACTATGCGGCGGACTTCCCGCGGCTGGTCGCCGTCTCGTGAGAACTCAGGTAGGAATCTGTGAATCCCAGCCAGGTGCTTGCCCCGCCACCGCCGCTGCGAACCCGTTTGGACAGCCCATCCGGACGGCTGCGTTTCGTGGTGAGCGGTGGGATGAGCGTGTTCATCCGCGTCGCATTGTCGGTCGTGTTCGCGTGGTTTCTCGGGGTGGGGGGCCAGGTCGCGTACGGATACTCGGTCGTCGCCACGATATTTCTCGTGCAAGGTCTGGACCGTGACTTCACCTGGTGGCGCCGCCAGGGCGGCTGGTTGTGGTCCGAGGCCGCACGGATCTCGACCGAGGCGGTCGGTTGGCTCGTCTTCGTCGAGCTGACCAGATCCGACCAGAGCGCTCCGGTCGTCGGACAGGTCAGCATGCGCCAGCTGCTCGTCACCCTGGTGAGTGCGCTGGTGGTGGTTTGCGGGCACGTGGTGGTCGGCACCTGGCTTGTCGCCGCACAGACCGACGTGACGCCACGTGTTCGCTTCCTTCGCGGCTGTCTCGTCCTGCCGATGCTTCCGCTACTTGTAGCCATCGCCCGGATGCTGTATCTGAACCGCGGCGAGGTGGCCCTCGCCGGGTGGACCGCGGTGTCGCTCGCGATGCTGTTCGTCGCCGGGTTGACCCTGGTCCGGGCACAGTACGGCTGGCAGCGGCCCGAACGGGTCGACCACGTGCACCTGGAGGACCGCACCCCAGCCCAGCACACCTTTTCACTGATCGTGCCCGCGCGGGAGGAGCCCGTCCTCGGCCGTACCCTGGCCCAGCTACTGGCCGGTGCTTACCCGCCGGACCTCTTCGAGCTTGTCGTCGTGGTATCCGACGACGAGGTCGACCGGGAGACGCGTGCAGTGGCCCAGGAATTCGCCGATCGTCACCCCAATGTAAAGCTCGTGACGCCGCGAAGCGCCATGCGCAGCAAGCCGCTTTCGCTGGAGGATGCGCGGAAGTACTGCCAGGGCGATCTGATCGGTATTGTCGACGCGGAGTCGCTGGTCGCCGGCGGCTTGCTCAGCTACGTGAACACACTCGCCGTCAATCATCCCGAGATCGGGATTTTCCAGGGCGGCGTCCAGCTGATGAATGTCCGCGGTACGGGCTGGCGGCGACCGGAATCGGCCGGGCCGGTGCGTGCGTTGGCGTCCTGGCTCAACAGTGCCACATCGTGGTGGCGGGCCCGTAACTGCCTGGAGTACTACATTTGGTTCATGTCGAGGTTGCGCTATCAGGCGGTGGCGCGTTTCATTCCGCTCGGCGGCAACACGGTATTCATCCGGCGCGAGGTTCTCGACGGGCTGGGCGGGTGGGATGTCTCCTGCCTGACCGAGGACTGTGATCTCGGCGTGCGTGCCTCGGTGGCTGGGGTCGAAACCATGGTCTTCTACCATCCGGAGCTGACGACGCGGGAAGAGACACCGGAGACCCTGGGGAAGCTGGTGGTGCAACGGACTCGGTGGATGATGGGCTTCATCCAGGTGTTCCAAAAGGGCGAGTGGCGCGGACTTCCGGATTGGCGCCGGCGCGCGCTCGCCGTGGAAATGCTCTTGATGCCGTTCTTCCAGGCCGCTGCCGGGCTGGCTCTGCCCACGTCGGTGCTGCTCACCTTTTTTCTGAAGGCGCCGGTGGGACTCGTGATCATATTCTGGCTACCGCTGCTGGCGATGATTCTGATGGTCATCACGGAACAGGCGGCTTTCCACGGCTTTGCCGATGCATATCAGCTCAAGGTCGGTCTACTCGACAGCGCCCGATTGATAGTGAGCGCACCGGTATATCAGCTGGTCCTGTCCGTGGCGGCGCTACGCGCCATCGTGCGACTGGTCCAGGGCAAGGTGCAGTGGGAGAAAACCACGCATGTCGGTGCCCACCACGTGGTGATGCTGGGCTCCTCCGAGCTCGAGGGGGTTTCGTGACCACGACCACGACCACGACCACAGCCACAGCCACAGCCACAGCCACGCTGCCGGTCGCCGACCCGGATGGCATCGACGTCGTCGGCAGCGGTACCCGGGATCGTCTGATATTCGGGGATCGCATGTCGACCGCCCGAGCGCGCATCGCCGGCTGGCTGTTCGCGCACTGGCGGAGCCTGGCCCTGTTGACACTTCTTCTCGTTGCCTGCGGGTTGGTTCACGGGATCAACCTCGATGGCTGGCCCGGCCGGATCAACGACGATGAGGGCACGTATGCGGCCCAGGCATACGCGATGCAATACCGGGGCCAGATCGCCCACTACACCTACTGGTATGATCATCCTTTTGGCGGTTGGCTGTTCATAGCCGTCTACACAACCGTCACGAATGCCTTCGAGCGGGCGTCTTCTGCGGTGACGGCCGCACGCGAGTGCATGCTGGTCGTCCATCTGGTCAGTTGCGCGCTCATTTACCTGCTCGCCCGCCGGCTCGCGTTTCGGCGTGCGTTCGCCGGTCTCGCCGTCCTGCTGTTCTCCCTGGCGCCGCTCGCGGTGTGGTATCAGCGACTGGCATTCCTCGACAACATTGCAGTGTTGTGGGTGGTGGCCGCCCTGGTCTGTGCGGCGTCGCCACGGCGCAGTGTGGGCTCGGCCATCGCGTCCGGGGTATTCATGGCCTTCGCGTTCTGGTCGAAGGAAACATCCCTGATGCTCCTGCCGGGTGTGTATTTTCTGCTCCGGACGAACCGGGACCCGCGTAACTGGCGGTTCGTACGCGGCAACTTCCTCGGTTTCCTGACCGCAATCTGTGGAATCTACGTCCTCTATGCGGTGGCGAAGAACGAGCTGTTCGAGGGGGCGGACCACGTCTCGCTGATCCGTGCGATCAAGTGGCAGCTGTTCGAACGGACCGCGAGCGGGAGCCTGCTGCAGGCGGGTAGCGGCACGCAGGGTATGGCCGGTCTCTGGCTGCACCTGGATCCGTATCTGCTGGGTGCCGGTGTCCTCGCTGCGGTCCCAGCGCTCTGTGTCCGGCGTCTTCGGATGGTTGCGGCGCTGCTTCTGATTCAGGTCGTCTTCATGTTCCGTGACGGCTACATGCCGTACGCCTATGTAACCGCGATGCTGCCGTTCGCGGCGCTGTGTACCGCCGGAATGCTCGACGTGACCCTTCCCCGGGTCACCCGTGGGCCACAGGCGGTACGAGCCTCTCTCTTCCGCGGCGCCGCAGGCCCTACTCCCGGGGTTATTCGTGGCTCCAACGCGGCGGCGAGCCGGCGCCGGATCGCCGCGGCCAGGACAGCGCGCGTCGCCGTCGTGGTCTGCGTGGTGATCGTGGGCCTGGTCGCCCTGCCGGGCCGGTGGGCACCGACGTTGCGTACCGCGCTGACCGCCGACGACAGCAGGCCGAGCCGGGACGCCGCACGTTGGTACATCGAGAACGTGCCCAACGGCAACACCGTCGTGACGGACGACAACATCTGGACCGATCTCGTGATCGCGGGAAAGAAGCCGGACCCGATCTGGTTCTACAAGCTGGACCTCGACCCCGCGGTTCGCGGAAAGCTCACGAACGGCTGGCAGGATGTCGACTATTTCGTTCTCGGCAAGCTGATGCCGTCCACCTTGCATGATCTTCCGCTGGTGGCGGAGGGGCTGCAACATTCGGTCGTGGTGAAGTCCTTCGGATCGGATGGACAGATTACGATCCGCAAGGTGATCAAGTCGGGGTGTCCCGTCGAGGTGACAGCCTCGCCGAGCTGCTGACCACCTGCCGCCTGGTCAGGTGGATGTCGGCTTCAGGGGCCACCCAGGCAGGTTGCGTACGACCATCCAGACGAGCGCGCCGCCACCAAGGCCAGAAGCAAGTGGCCTGGGAACCCGGGTCCGTTCGCCCAGGCTGGCCGCACGCAGGTGCCGCCAGCCCAGGTACATCAGCACCGGACTGCAGAGCAGGACAAAGGGATTGTCGTGAACCGCAGCCCTCGCATGACCGTGAAGCAGGTCGTGAACCAGCCGAAGGCCTCCACATGCCGGGCAGTCGAGCCCGGTGACAATCTTCGTCGGACAGCGCGGCATGACCGCATCCGGGTCGTGCGGATCAACAACGACAAGATAGCCGATGCCGAGCGCGCACCCGGTCATACCGAGTAGTAACCGGCTACGGCCCGCAGCTCGGAAAGAGTGATTCTGATCAATCACGAAGTGGCCGGCCCTGCACGTCACGCACATCGCCGGTAAGAATCTGAATCCCGTCGATCAGCGCCCAGATCCCGAGGCCACCACAGGTGAACAACTGGGCGAGTGCGGTGCTGGTGTCGCCCAGATACCATCGCCCTGCCCCGAAGCCACCCAGGAAAATCTGAAGCAGCCCGGCAACAAGCTTCTGCTTGTCCGAGTACGGTTCCCCGGTCGCCGGATGGCGTCCGAACGGAGCCGACGGGTCGTATGATCCGGGCCCGTAATTCGGCGGTACGGGCTGCCTGGGGCCCGGTGGATAGCCGGGAGCGTTCTGGTAGCCGGGGTTCGGCGGATAGCCGGGAGCGTTCTGGTAGCCGGGGTTGGATGGATAGCCGGGCGGGCTCTGGTAGCCGGGGGTTGGGGATTCGGAGCCTCGATATCCGGGGTTGGGTTGCTGCCCGGGGTTGGGTTGCTGCCCGGGGTTCGGTGGATAGCCAGGAGCGTTCTGGTAGCCGGGGTCGGGTGGATAGCCGGGCGGGCTCTGGTAGCCGGGGGTTGGGGATTCGGAGCCTCGATATCCGGGGTTGGGTTGCTGCCCGGGGCTCGGCGGATAGCCAGGTGCATTCTGGTAACCGGGGTTGGGCGGATAGCCAGGAGCGTTCTGGTAACCGGGGTTCTGGTAGCCGGGGTTCTGGTAGCCGGGGTTCGGTGGGCCTGGTGTGGGTCCGGCCGGTGGCGATGAGGGGGGCGAGACCGTCCACGGTGATGATGGTTTGACCGCGGTCGGCGGCGCCAACGGGCGGGGGGCGGGAGCCGGCGGCTGGCGGTTGAACTGAGGTGAGCGGTCGGCAGCCTCGCGGACGTCGTCGTCGAGGCGCACTCCGATCCCGGCGCGGGCGGTCCACCGAGGGCCGTAGACACTGCCGGCCGCATGGGCAAGATCGAGAGCGAAGGCGTGAGCGGAGGGCTGGCGGACGGCCGGATCCTTGGCCAGAGTCCGCAGAACCACCTCAGCCACCGGCGCGGGCACACCCACCAGCGGCGGTGGCGGCGAGTAGAGGTGCTGGTAGCCCAGGGCATGCGAGGATAGCGCCGGATCAAACAGCGGCGCCCCGACGAGCAACTCGTAGAGAAGCACACCCAGGGCATAGAGGTCGGTCGGCGGCCCCAACCGGCCGCCGACAAGCTGTTCAGGCGCCATGTACTTCGGGGTCCCGATGAGCATGCTCGCGGTGGCCGCGGACCCGTCGAAAATCTTCGCAATCCCGAAGTCGGTGACCTTGAGTAAGTCGCCGGTGTCAAACATGATGTTGTCGGGCTTGATGTCGCGGTGTAGCACTCCCTGGGTATGGGCACAGGTCAGCGCTGCGGCCGCTGCCAGACCGACCGCGCAGGCGCCCTCCGGGGAGATCCCCGTGCGCCGACGGCTCAGCGTCCCCCCGCCCAGTAACTCCATGACGATCAGATGCAGGTCGTCGGCCTCGACATAGTCATAGACCCGCACCACATGCGGGTGATCCAGGGCTGCGAGGATCCGCGCCTCGGTCTTGAAACCACCCGGCGCGTTCTCCTGCGCCGGGGACAGTATCTTGATCGCGACATCACGGTTCAGGTCGCGGTGGCGGCCCGACAGCACCAGCCCGAACGCGCCCGCACCCAGTTTGGTGCCCAGGTCGTAGCCGGGGAGCAGCGCGGCTACCTGCGCCTCGTCGACGATCACGACGCGAAAGCCGGCACGTCCCGGCGTCCGTCGTCCACCATCACACACTCACTCATACATCCCCCAGCGTAATGGGGCAATCCTAACCCCAGCCGATCGCCCCGGCCGAACCGGAGCGCCACCGCACCGCACGCACCGCACGCACCGCACGCACCGGCCAAGGGCACGGCGCCTGCGCCTGCCTCGCAACTGATCACCTGGACTCGTGATCTATACTGACGGTCCTGCTAGGTTCCCCTGCGGGTTCCGGACGTGCGAGAAGGGCTGTGATCGCACACCCTTTGACCTGCTGGAAGTTGGGCGGATATATGTCTCGGGTCACGGTCGAGGTCGACGAGGACCACCTCGCCGGGCTCCTGAAGTCGGTGACGCCGAGCACCGCCTGAAGTTCGTCGCCCGGAATCTCGAATACCGCAGCAGTCGGGATCAGGGAATTCAGTATCTGCGCGGCACGCACAGCAAGTATCTTCCGTCCGCGCTCCGGCCCGACGAGGGAAAATAGACATCACTGGGTCGTGAAGGAGATCGCGGCAATCCATGTACTCGAGGAAGTCCTCTTCAAAACTCATGGTTCCCTCATCGCAGGCGTCACGCAGCTCGGACTGCTCTTCGAGCCGATGCCGCTGGTCGAACGGTCGCGTAGGTGGCCGCGATCTCGGCCAGGTCGGCTTCGAGCTCGTCGAGGGTGAGCCGGTCCGGTTCCGCCGCGGCGATTCGGTGGAACACGTCGGCAGTGACGTCGGTTGCCGCAGTGAACGCACCTGCCTCCAGTACCTGCCGCCGGTCCGTCGGTGCCTCCTCTCGTTCTCGCCGCGGGTAACCGGCGTTACCCGTTACCCGTAACCGGTTACATACGACTGCCTGTTACGGCCTGCTGTTACCCCGCCCGCACGTTGTGTCGTACTCGTGTCGGCACGATAACCGGTCGGCCACGCAGGCAGAACACGAACGGGGGATGTCGTGGTACCGCCGGAACCGAAGACCTATGTCCGCAGGCTGGTTGCGTCGGCCTGGATGGACGCCACCCCGCCGAAGGCGCGTGCCCCGGCCCCGCGACGCCGCGTCCCTAGTGCCGAACGCTCTTTGGGAACGATGCGAATCTGGTGTTGTGGCAGGAGCATCAGATTCACATCGTTAACGGGGGAGACGGGCACCGGACGTGACGATGCCCCCGCCGGTAGCCGGTCGGGGGCATCTGCCGTTGCGGGTCAGTGTCGTGACTATCTGGCCCTGCGACCGCAACACAGGTTGAAAACCCTGTCTACGTGTTCTTGGTGAAGACCAGCCGCAGGCCGATGAGGGTGAGATGCGGTTCGTGGTGCGCCAGCGTCTCGCTCTCGGCGATGATGAGGGACGCCAGCCCCCCGGTCGCGATGACCACGGGTTCGGTGTCCAGCTCCTCGGCGATACGGCGTACCAGGCCGTCCACCTGGCCGACCACACCGTAGATCATCCCTGACTGTAGTGCCTCCACGGTGCTCTTCCCGATCACAGATCGTGGCGGTGTGAGCTCGACCTTCCGTAGCTGCGCGGCCCGGGACGCGAGCGCGTCAAGGGCGATCTCGATACCGGGGGCGAGTGCGCCACCGAGGAACTCGCCCCGGCTGGAGACGACGTCGAGGTTCGTGGACGTCCCGAAGTCGACGACTATCGCCGGCCCCCCGTACAGGTGGTGGGCGGCGAGGGTGTTCATGATGCGGTCGGCGCCGGCTTCCTTGGGATTGTCGATTAGGATCGGCACCCCGGTGCGGGTACCCGGCTCCACCACGACCGCCGGGATTCCGTCGAACGTCCGCACCAGCATGCGGCGGATCTCGCGCAGCGCCGCCGGCACGGTGGAGCAGACTGATACGCCGTCGACGTCGTAGCCGCGCAACAGGCCGCGGAACAGTAGCGACAGTTCGTCCGCGGTGGCGTTCGGGTCGGTGCGTATCCGCCAGGAATCAATGAGCTCGTCGTTGTCGAAGACTCCCAGGACGGTGTTGGTGTTGCCGACGTCGACCGCGAGCAGCATCAGAGATCACGATCCTGGTTCGGTTCGATATGATTATCTAGGCGCTGATCCAGAACGAGATCCAGACTCAGACTCAGATCCAGACCGAGATCGAGTGCGGGCGCGGAATGGGTCAGTGCGCCCACCGCCAGGAAGTTGACGCCGGTCTCGGCGACCGCGCGCGCGATCGCCAGCGTCAGCCCGCCGCTTGCTTCCACTGCCACCCCGGCCGGGCGGGCGAGGGCGACCGATTCGCGCAGTTCGTCGGGAGTCATGTTGTCGCACAGGATCAGGTCCGCGCCGGCCGCCACGGCCTCAACCACCTGGGCCTGCGTGTCGCATTCCACCTCGACCGTCAAACCGGGGAAGCGTGTGCGCACCGCGGTGAACGCCGCCGCCACTCCACCCGCGGCGATCACATGGTTGTCCTTCACCAGCGCGGCGTCTGCCAGCGACATACGGTGGTTTACCCCGCCGCCGCAACGTACCGCGTACTTCTCCAGGGCACGCAGCCCCGGCAGGGTCTTGCGGGTGTCGCGGATCGCTGCGCTGGTACCGTCGACCGCGTCCACCCACCGGCGGGTCGCGGTGGCAACCCCGGACAGGTGACACAGCAGATTCAGTGCGGTGCGTTCCGCGGTGAGCAGAGCGCGCACCGGGCCGGCAACGGTCAGGACGGCGTCGCCCGGGCCCACCCGGTCGCCATCCGAAACGCTGATCGTGATCTCCAGTCCACCGGCGCGTTCGGATACCGACCGGGGTGCCGGCTCGATACCGGCCACGTCATCCCGTGACCCGTACTGTTCGGTCAGCACGATCTCGAACACCGCCGCCGCTACCGGCAGACCGGCGACCACCCCTCGCGCCCGCGAGACGATCGCGGCCCGGCCCTGGAGGTCGGGCGCCACGGTTGCGACCGACGTCGCGTCCACCGCGCCCACCGGGCCGTCGGCAAGATCCTCACAGACGGCCCGACGCACGATTTCGATGATCATACCTGGGTCGAGTCCGGCGGATACCAGCGCGTTGCGGATCGGCGCCGACACGGGCATCAGGCCGCGTCCGAGGCACGTCCGGCAACGCCGCTGCCGGCGCCCGCGCCTGAGCTGCCCGCGCCTGCGCCCGCGCCTGCGCCCGCGCCCGCGCC
>NZ_CAUVXL010000267.1:0-3481 GCF_963555915.1 Protofrankia sp. Cas4 | reverse complement strand
CGCCTGAGCTGCCCGCGCCTGCGCCCGCGCCTGCGCCCGCGCCCGCGCCCGCGCCTGCGCCTGCGCTGCGCGAAGCAGCCGAACTACCCGGTGCGGCCATGTCACGTGCAGCGTTCGCCGCCTCGTAGGTCACTGACAAGCCGCCTTCCGCATCCAGCCGGGTAAGGATGTGACCACGCCACGCCACATCGTCGGCGTTGGGGAAATCCTCTCGCCAGTGTGCGCCCCGGGTCTCCTGACGCAGCGCCGCGGCGGCGACCAGCGCGGTGGCGACCGTCCGCAGGTTGGTCATCTCCCACGCATCCGGTCCGGCTGTGACCGTGCCCCCGCCGGACCGCCGCGATTCCCCGAGGGCGGCGAGCGTCCTGGCGGTGGTCCGCAGGCGCTCGGCACTGCGCAGTACCCCCGCGCCGGCTGCCATCGCCCGGGCCAGGTCCGCGCGGGCCACCGGGTCGGCGAGCCCGGCCGAGCCGCGTCCCACCACCGGGTCCGCGGGCCGTGCGGGGGTCGGCAGCCCGCGGGCGAGGTCGGTGGCGATCCTGGCGGCGAAGACCAGTCCTTCCAGCAGACTGTTGGACGCCAACCGGTTCGCGCCGTGCACGCCTGTGCACGCGACCTCACCGCAGGCGTAGAGACCGGGGACGCTGGTGCGGCCCCAGCTGTCCGTCCGGACACCACCGCTGGCGTAGTGTGCCGCCGGGGCAACCGGGATCGGCATACTGACCGGGTCCACCCCGGCGGCACGACAGCGTGCGGTGATCGTCGGGAACCGCCGCAGCAGCGTGGATCTGCCCAGCCCACGGGCATCCAGGTACAGGTGGTCGACGCCCTGAGCAGCCATCACACGCGACATCTGCTTCGCCACGACATCGCGCGGGGCGAGATCCGCCAGCGGGTGGACGCCCGCCATGACAGCGCCGCCGGTGGCGTCCACCAGCCGGGCGCCCTCGCCGCGCATGGCCTCACTGACCAGTGGCTGCTGGCCGGACACGGGGTCGCTGTGACCGGGAGCCGCATCGCCACCGGTTCCTGCCAGCCACAGCGCGGTCGGGTGGAACTGGACGAACTCCAGGTCGGTGACGATCGCCCCGGCGCGCAGGGCCAGCGCCACGCCATCGCCCGTCGACACCGGCGGGTTCGTGGTTGACGCGAAGACCTGCCCCATCCCACCGGTCGCGAGGACCACTGCGCGGGCGGTTACCGCGCCCACGCCGTCCGTCGTCCCCTCGCCGAGGACGTGCAAGGTCACCCCGGCGGCGTTGCCGTCCGCGTCCAGCAGCAGGTCGAGGACGAGCGCGTGTTCGATCACATCGACGCCCGGATCCGCCCGCAGCGCGGCGATCAGGGCCCGCTCCACCTCCAGACCGGTCGCATCCCCGCCGGCGTGCACGACCCGGTTGCGCAGGTGTCCACCTTCGCGGGTCAACGCGAACCCGCCCGCGGAGTCGTCACGGTCGAACGAGGCGCCGAGGTCGGCCAGTTCCCGGACCCGGGCCGGACCCTCGGTGACCAGGATCCGGACCGCGTCGACGTCGCACAGCCCGACCCCGGCCACGAGGGTGTCGGTCAGGTGATCATCTGGAGAATCCTCCGGGGCGAGTGCCGCGGCGATCCCACCCTGCGCCCATCGGGTCGAGCCCTCGTCCAGGCGTGCCTTGGTGACCAGTAGCACCCGGCCGCCGGGTACTGCCGCCCGGGCATGCAGGACGGTGGCCAGCCCCGCGATCCCGGAGCCGATCACGACGATGTCGGCATCGCGGGCCCACCCCGGTCGGGGCGCGCCAAGCTGACACGGCAGGACCGTCACGTACGAACCCGCCGCCCGGACGATGCCGGCCCGATCGATGCCGGCCCGATCGATGCCGGCCCGATCGACGCCGGCCCGATCGACGCCTGGCTCACCGCGTTCGGGCTGACGATGTCCCCACGCAGGCTGGACGGATCGTCCGGGATTGCCTGTGCCGGGTCGTCCCCGCGCGCGACGACCCGGTTGGCGCTGTCCACGAACAGCACGCGCGGGGCGAACCGGCGGGCGTCCGCGTCGGCCATGATCGCGTACGACAGTATGATCACCAGATCGCCGGGGTGGACGAGCCGAGCCGCAGCGCCGTTGATCCCGATGACGCCGCTGCCGCGTGGGCCGGCGATCGTGTACGTCTCCAGCCGGGCACCGTTGTCAATGTCAACGATCGTGACCTGCTCGCCGGGCAGCAGGTCGGCATCCTCCAGCAGGTCGACGTCGATCGTCACCGAGCCGACATAGTGGAGGTCGGCCTGGGTGACAGTGGCTCGATGGATCTTCGACTTGAGCATGGTCCGGAACACGGTCAGCCGGCCTCCTCGGGCAGCGTGAGCTCGATGTTGTCGATCAGTCGGACGGTGCCGACCCGGGCCGCGACCAGCAGCAGCGCCTGGCCGCGACGCACCGGCGTCAGGTCATCGGGGCTGGCGAGGGTGAGGTAGTCGACGTCAACACCCGGTTCGGCGGCCAGGACGTTCTCGGCGGCCGCGAGCACCACGTCCGGGCCTTCGTCCGCGACGCTCACCCCGACCGCCAGCGCTCGTGACAGCGCGAGCGCGGCGCGGTGTTGATGGGTCGTCAGGTAGGAGTTGCGGCTGGACAGGGCCAGTCCGTCGGGTGCCCGGACGGTTGACACCCCGACGACCTCGGTCCGAAAGGCCAGATCCCGCACCATGCGGCGGATGAGGACAAGCTGCTGGGCGTCCTTCTTGCCGAAGAAGGCCAACTGCGGACCGGTGAGGTGCAGCAGTGTCGCCACGATCGTGAGGACGCCGTCGAAATGCCCGGGACGGCTCGACCCTTCCAGCAGATCGCCGAGTGGGCCGGCGCAGACGCGGACAGCGGGTGGGGCCTCGTGCACGAGCGTCGGCGCGAAGACGACGTCGACCCCCTCGGCGGCGCAGATCTCCAGGTCCGCCTCGAGCATCCGGGGGTAGCGCGAAAGATCTTCCCCCGGGCCGAACTGGAGCGGGTTGACAAAGATCGTGACGATCAACTGATCGGCACGCGCACGGGCCGTCCGGATGAGTTCGCAGTGCCCGGCGTGCAACGCCCCCATTGTCATCACGACTGCACGCGTTTCCACGGGTGCTAAGGGTGACGAGTGGAGTAGCGTCTCGAGGTCCGCGCGGCTGCGTACCAGTGTCGGCTTCCCGCCGTTGGACGGTCGGGGGCGCGTCGAAGTCGTGGTTCGGGCTGTGGCCATCAGTGTCGTTCCAGTCCTCGTGGGGGTACCGGACGTCGGCAGTCAGCGTAACGCGTCCGCAATCGCCCGCGCTCGCCTGGCACCCACCGCATATCGCACCCCGTCCGTCTTTGTCGTGATGATCCGAAAGATCGCCTATGGTTCGGTTCATCCTCGATCCTGCCCGTCTGCGGCGGGATCCTCACGACGTCCGGGCGTGGCGAGCCGCCGGCAGTGGCGAACACGGGCGCCGACGTGCCGGGATGCCCGACCAC
>NZ_CAUVXL010000266.1:0-11302 GCF_963555915.1 Protofrankia sp. Cas4 | reverse complement strand
GCACGCACCCCAGCCCCGCTCCTTCATCCACGCCCCTACTGCCGGGCGCTCTAAGCGCGTTACCCGCTGGGCTCAAACATCGCGATCTTAGAGCGCCCCTGTTGTCGGGTGATCTTAGGCTGTGGCCAGGTAGTCGGCGAAGGACGTACCGGTCAGGCGCTCGTACGCCTCGACGTAGCGGTCGCGGGTGGCCTCGACGACCGGGTCGGGCAGTTCGGGGCCGGGTGCGGAGCGGTCCCAGCCGGTGGAGATCAGATAGTCACGAATGAACTGTTTGTCGAAGGACGGCTGCGAGCGCCCTGGCTGCCAGCTGTCGACCGGCCAGAATCGGGATGAGTCCGGGGTCAGTATCTCGTCGGCCAGTCGCAGGACGCCGTCGGTGTCATGGCCGAACTCGAACTTGGTGTCGGCGAGGATGATGCCGCGCTCGGCGGCGAGATCGGTCGCGCGTCCGAAGATCGTCAACGTGAGTCTCTCCAGGTCGGCGGCCACCTGCGTGCCGACGCGGGTGGCCGCGTCCGCTCGGCTGATGTTCTCGTCGTGCTCGCCGACCGCGGCTTTCGTCGACGGTGTGTAGATCGGCAGCGGCAGCCTGCTGCCGTCGAGGAGCCCTGCCGGCAGGGTGTGGCCGCTGACCGAGCCGGTTCGCCGATAGTCCTTGAGAGCACTGCCGGTCAGGTATCCGCGGGCCACGCACTCGATCGGCACCATCGACAGCCGTCGGCACAGCATCGACCGGCCGCGTAGCTGCTCGGAATAGGGCGCGAGCTCATCGGGGTACTCGTCCACGTTCGCACTGAGCAGGTGGGACGGCACGATGTCGGCGAGTTGGTCGAACCACCACAGGGAGAGTCCGGTGAGGACTGCGCCCTTGTCCGGGATGTCGGTGGGCAGCACGACGTCGAAGGCGGAGATCCGGTCGCTGGCGACCAGCAGGACCGAATCGTCGCCGACGGCGAACAGCTCCCGTACCTTGCCGGATCCCAGATGGGTCAGCCCGGCGAACTCCTCATGCGTCAGCGGCATACCGAGACCGTATCGAGGCACGCCGACCGTATCGAGTCGCGCCGATGCCGATGCCGATGCCGATGCCGATGCCGGAGCCGATGCCTGCGCGGGTGTCCCCGACATGCGGAGTCCCTGTGTGTGACCGACAATGGTGACGGTAAGTGAACTAATTGTAGCGGTCCGGGTCTGGCGCGGGCTGGTCCGCCGGCATCGTCGGTGGCCCCGGGCATTCTAAGGGGGATCGTGACCGAGCGACAGTCATCGGTGACAGCCGTGGATAGCCGTGCCGGGCCGGACACGACACCCGCGCAGCCCGATGGGCCGCGGTGGCGTCGGGGCATCGTCCGCTGGCTGATCATGCGGACCGGTGACCCCGCGAACGCGATCTACGGGACCATTCTCGTCGCGGCCGTCGTCGCGGCGGAGGACCCGGAGCACACCGAGAGCTTTGAAATCGCCCTGACGGTCGCCGTGACCGTCATGGTGTTCTGGCTCGCGCACGGTTACTCGCGTGTCGTCAGTGACCGGCTCAGCACGGGCACGAAGCCGTCGCTGGGCGAGGTGCGCGCGGCATTGGCCGAACACTGGCCGATTGTGCAGGCAGCGGTGCCGCCGATGGTGGCGCTGGGCATCGCCGTCGCCGCGGGTGCTTCGGTGGTGGGCGCCCAGCAGGCGGCGCTGGGGACGTCGGTGGTGCTGCTCGCGATCTGGGGCACCGTTGCCGGCCGGGCCTGTCAGCTGACCGGCTGGCGGCTGGTCGTGTACGCCTGCAGCAGCGCTGCGCTCGGCCTCGTGATGATCGTCCTGGAGGTCATCATCCATTAGCCGGTGTCCGTCGTCACCTGCTGGCTGTCGTCCGCCGCGATCTTTCGAGCTTTGTTCGGCTGTGAGGCCGTTTTTGATCGTACAAACCTCGAAAGCTTGTGTCTCGAAAGTTTTGTGCCGGGTCCGGAGGCCGGCGGAGCCCGAGCTGGGGATTGCGACCCGCCGGTGGGGCACGATGGCCTCTATGGCGACCACGTCCGTGATTCCCGATGTTCTGGCGACCCGCTATGCCTCGGCCGAACTGACCAGCCTGTGGTCACCGGAGAACAAGGTCGTCCAGGAACGCCGGCTCTGGCTGGCGGTGCTGCGCGCTCAGCGGGACCTGGGCCTGGCCATCCCCGCGGGTGTGATCGACGACTATGAGCGGGTCCTCACCGACGTCGACCTCGACTCGATCGCGCAACGGGAGCGGATCCGGCGCCATGACGTGAAGGCCCGGATCGAGGAGTTCAACGCCCTTGCCGGCCATGAGCACGTGCACAAGGGCATGACGTCTCGGGATCTCACCGAGAACGTCGAGCAGCTCCAGGTGCGCAGCTCACTGGCACTGATCCAGAACCGGATGGTGGCGGCGCTGGCCCGGCTCGGGCAGCTTGCCGCCACGTACGACACCCTGGTGATGACCGGACGCAGCCACAATGTGCCGGCGCAGGCCACCACGCTCGGCAAGCGGTTCGCTTCCGCCGGTCAGGAGCTGCTCGTCGCGTTCGAGCGGGTCGAGGAGCTGCTCGCCCGCTACCCGCTGCGTGGGATGAAGGGTCCGGTCGGGACCGGCCAGGACATGCTCGACCTGCTGGACGCGGATCCGGCGAAACTGGCCGAGCTGGAACGGCGGATCGCGGAGTTCCTCGGCTTCGGACGAGTGCTGACCAGCGTCGGCCAGGTCTACCCACGGTCGCTGGACTTCGACGTCCTCACCGCGTTGGCGCAGGCTGCGGCGGCGCCGGCGAGCCTCGCGGTGACCATCCGACTGATGGCCGGCCATGAGCTGGCCACCGAGGGCTTCGCCGCGGGCCAGGTGGGCTCGTCGGCGATGCCGCACAAGATGAACACGCGTTCGTGTGAGCGGGTCGGTGGCCTGGCCGTGGTGCTGCGCGGATTCGCGACCATGACCGGCGAACTCGCCGGGAACCAGTGGAACGAGGGGGATGTGTCCTGTTCGGTTGTGCGCAGGGTGGCGCTTCCAGGCGCCTTCTTCGCCGCCGACGGACTCTACGAGACGTTCCTGACGATCCTGGACGACTTCGGGGCCTACCCGGCAGTGATCGCCCGCGAGCTGGACCGCAACCTGCCGTTCCTGGCCACGACCAAGGTCCTGATGGCGGCGGTGCGCCGCGGGGTCGGGCGGGAAACCGCCCACGAGGTCATCCGCGAGCATGCCGTCGCGGTCGCCCTGACGATGCGGGAGAAGGGCGCCGACCACAACGATCTGATGAAGCGGCTCGCCGGTGACGAGCGGCTGGGCCTGGACGCCGTCGCGTTGTCGTCCGTGCTGGCCGAGCCACTCGCGTTCACCGGCGCTGCCCGCGCGCAGGTCGCGGATTTCCACGCCAGGGTCGAGGCCATCGTGCGTCGCTACCCGGACGCCGCGGCATACGTCCCCGCCCCGATCCTGTGACGATTCCGTGACGATTCTGGGACGAGCCGTCAGGCTGGCGGGAGTATCTCGGCGAGGCCCGCGGCCGCGGCCTTCTCGAAGTCGTCCTTGAACACGGTGAGCAGGACGTGCAGGTCCGGGTCGTTCAGAGCGAGGATCTGGGTGGCCAGCACGGCCGCGTTCGTGGAGTTGTTCAGCCCGACCGTGGCCACGGGGACGCCGGGCGGCATCTGCGCGATGGCGAGCAGGGCGTCCATACCGTCCAGCGCCCCGCCCGAGATCGGGACGCCGATCACCGGCAGTGTCGTGAGCGCGGCGACCGCGCCGGGCAGGGCGGCGGCGAGCCCGGCGCCGGCGATGACAACCGCGATCCCGCGGGTCCGCAGCTCACCCACATACCGGGTGAGGGCATGGGGGGCACGGTGGGCGGACAGCGAGACCTGTTCGTAGGGGACGCCGAAACGTTCCAGCGTCGCGCCGGCCTTGCTCATCGTCTGTGCGTCGGACGGGGAGCCGAACACGATGGCCACCTTGGGCGGCACCATGGTTGAGCCGGTCTGGACGGTCGCGTTCATACCTGCGTGTTCACTCACTTTCTCGGTACGTCGGGAGGGCCTGTTCCGGAGAAGCCCGGTGGGCCAAAGGTCGTGCGATCATGGTTTTTCCGCACGACCGGAGGCCCGGAGAAGCCCGGTGGGCCAAAGGTCGTGTGATCATGGTTCTTGTCGCACGACCGAAGGCCCGTAGGGGCCCAGCCGCGACGGGTCCCCGATGTCGGTCCGGTAGTGCGCGCCAGCCAGGGAGATTCGGCTGACGGCCTCGTAGGCTGATCCTCTCGCGGCTTCCAGATGCGGGCCGATGGCGGTGACGCACAGCACGCGACCCCCGGACGACACGATCCTGCCATCGGCGTCCCGGCGGGTTCCGGCATGCAGGATGTCCACCCCGGTGAGGGCTCCGGCGGCGTCGAGGCCGATGATCGGATCGCCGAGCCGTGGCGCCTGCGGATAACCGGCTGCCGCGACGACGACCGTGACGGCGGCGCCGGACCGCCACACCGGCGTCCGGTAGCCGGACAGGACATCGGTCAGCGGGGTGGCCAGCAGAGCCAGGATCGCCTGTACCTCGGGGTCGCCGAACCGGACGTTGAACTCGACGACCCGCACACCGCGGGAGGTCAGTGCAAGGCCGGCGTACAGCAGGCCGCAGAAGGGGGTGCCGCGGCGTGCCATCTCGTCCACGGTGGGCTGGATCACAGTCCGCACGACCTGGGCGGACAACCCGCGCGGCGCCCACGGCAGTGGGGTGTACGCGCCCATCCCGCCGGTGTTCGGCCCGGTATCGCCGTCCCCGACCCGCTTGTGGTCCTGAGCGGGTAGCAGGGGGATGACGGTCCCGGCTTCGGTCACGATCGCGAACAGCGAGACCTCGGGCCCGTCCAGATACTCCTCGATCACGACTCGGTCCTCGGGGTTGCGCAGGCATGCGCGTACCGCCTCGACCGCGCTGCGCCGGTCGGTCGTGACGGTCACTCCCTTGCCGCCGGCGAGACCGTCGTACTTGACGACGTAGGGCGGACCGAACTCGTCGAGGTCGGCGAGGGCCGGTTCGATCTCGGTGTGATCACGCGACGCCGCGGTGGGGACGCCGGCGGCGTGCATCACGTTCTTGGCGAAGGCCTTGCTGCCCTCCAGCCGCGCGGCCGCGGCGGTCGGCCCGAAGCAGCGCAGGCCTCGGACCCGCAGTTCGTCGGCGGCGCCGGCAACCAGGGGTACCTCCGGCCCGATGATGGTCAGATCCGCCTGGACGGCCTCGGCCAGGTCGGCCACGGCGTCGGGGTCGGCGACATCGAGTGGACGCGGCTGCGCCAGCTGCGCGGTGCCGGCGTTACCGGGGGCGCACACCAGCGCGCCTACCGCCGGGTCGCGCGACAGGGCCCGGCACAACGCGTGCTCCCGGCCTCCCGAGCCGACGACGAGGACCTTCACCTCGCCACCCGCCACCGCCCGGTCGGCTGGGCGCGGGCCGTGACCGCGTCGTGGTCGGTGGGTGGAGGCACGCGGTACAGGGTAGCGCCCGTGCCGACCACCTCATCCGGGCTGCTACCGGCCCTACCGGGCCAAAGGCGATGCGATCGTGGTTCTGTCGCATCGCCGGAGGCCGACGTCCCCGGGGCCTTACAGGCTGATGCCGGCATTCCACAGCAGGTGCGCCATGGCGTAGACGAGCTGATGCGCACACCGTCGGGCGTCGACTTCCGCCATGGACCCGATAACGGTGTGGACGTCGACCGGCCAGACCCGGACGTCGCGGCCGAGGACGGCCTGCGGCCCGGGGTCCTCGCGGCTTTCGAAGGTCTGTCCGGAGGCGTCCACGAACAGGTGCAGGGAGCGGCCGGTGTACGGGAAACTCTGGTTGCGCCAGTAGAGCACCGGCCAGGCCCGTGGCGGGGTGCGCCGGCCACGTCGAGGCGTCGCGGCCTCGGCGGGTTGATCCAGGGGTTGATCCGGGGGTTGATCCGGGGGTTGATCCGGTTGCCGGTCTGCGACCACCCGGATCGTCAAGGTCGGGGTGAGGCCCTCGGCCGCGCAGATGGCGAGAAACTCGGCGATCTGTGCGACCGCATAGGTGGCGATGGCGTCCGCGCGCTCCTTGCGCTGTTCTTCGACCTCGTTGGCGCTGCGGACCGCGTGGCTGCCTCGCCTGAGCACCTCGGGCAGGGTGGCGGGAAGCAGGTCACCGATGGGTGAGAAGCCGACGGGCCAGGCATGTACACCGACGACCTGACTCGTGACCTGTGACTGGCGAATGATGTTGGTACGCAACGCCGGTGTCCAGTGAACCGTGAGGGGACCGACCCGGCTGTCGGGTCTGCGATCAGCTGGTGGAGTCGCGACGGGCGGGGTGTCCTCCGGTGGGCCGCCGCCGGGATGCGCCACCGCCGGCAGGGGGGCGTCAGGCAGGTTCAGTGTGGTCAGACCTCTCCCTGGCTGGTCTCCGACCGGCGTCGGCGGCACGACCGGCTGTGCTGATGTGGGTCGGTCGGACGGATGTGGCGGCGGGGCCGACGGCGACGCGATGATCTTCTCTTCATGCCGCCGGTGGCTGGCGGAAACGCTCTCCGATGCCAGGTCGTCCGCCGTGCCGGTGCTCTGGCCGGAGCCTTCGGCACGCACGGACCGGGCGGTGACAGCGGCCACCGTGACACCCCCGTCCCGATTGACTAATCCTGTTACCGGAACAGCCTCCACAGTAACTCTTGGTAATGCAAGTAGGATCTTTATTTAGACGATCAATCGTGTCGCGACGGTGGACCGACGGCCACTCGTCGCGATCATCCAGGGTCCGTCAGGGGTTTCCAGGCCCGCCGGGCACGGGAAATGATCGTGATCGTCATAGTGGTCGACGGGGGCGCTCGGCAGCGTCCGCACGTATCGGGTAGTTATGATCTTTAGCCCGTCGACCTGGATCGATATCACGCAGTGCCGCCCGTGCGCCCGCTCCGACCGGTGGGCCAGGTAATCTCGCCCGGTGCCTGCGCTCGTGCTGATCGGTGCCCAGTGGGGCGATGAAGGCAAGGGAAAGGCGACCGACCTGCTTGGCGGGGCGGTCGACTTCGTGGTTCGTTACCAGGGCGGTAACAATGCCGGACATACGGTTGTCATCGGTGAGGAAAGTTACGCTCTGCATCTGATCCCAAGTGGCGTGCTACGTGCCGACTGCGTGCCCGTGATCGGCAACGGCGTGGTGATCGATCCGGGGGTTCTTCTCGGCGAGATGGATGGGCTGATCGCCCGTGGCATCGACGTGTCCCGTTTGTTGATCAGCGCGAATGCTCATCTGATCATGCCCCATCATCGCGCGCTCGATAAGGTGACGGAGCGTTACCTTGGCAAGGCTCGGATCGGGACGACCGGCCGCGGGATAGGTCCGACCTATGGTGACAAGATTGCCCGGACGGGGATCCGCGTTCAGGACCTCCTCGACCCCGGGATCTTCCGGGCCAAGCTGGAGCTGGCGCTGCGGGACAAGAACCAGATCCTGACCAAGATCTATAATCGACGGGCCCTTGACACGGACGCGATCGTCGAGGAGTACGCCGGATACGCGCGCCTGCTCGGACCGCACATCGCCGATACCGGGCTTGTCCTGGACCAGGCGTTACGGGCCGGCAAGGTCGTCCTGCTGGAGGGTTCGCAGGGCACCCTGCTCGATGTCGACCATGGGACCTATCCGTTCGTCACCTCGTCGAACCCGACGGCGGGCGGGGCCGCGACCGGCTCGGGTATCGGCCCGACCCGGATCACGCGGGTGATCGGTATCTGCAAGGCGTATACGACCCGCGTCGGCTCCGGCCCGTTTCCGACCGAACTCACCGACAAGGTCGGCGACGAGCTGCGTGCCGTCGGTGGCGAGTTCGGTGTGACCACCGGTCGAGCCCGGCGCACGGGCTGGTTCGATGCGGTCATCGCCCGCTACGCCGTGCGCGTGAACGGGTTGACTGATGTTTTTCTTACCAAACTGGATGTATTGTCCGGATTTGATCGCGTTCCGATATGTGTCGGATATGACGTGCACGGTGTCCGCCACGACGACATGCCCATGACCCAGACCGAGTTCCATCACGCCAGGCCGATCTATGAGGAACTGCCGGGCTGGGGTGACGACATCTCGGGCGCCACGTCGTTCGATCAGCTCCCGCAGGCTGCTCGTGACTACGTGAAGGCTGTCGAGGAGTTGGCCGGGGCGCCGGTGTCGGCCGTCGGCGTCGGCCCCGGCCGGGATCAGACGATTACCATTCGTGATCTTCTCTGAGATCATCGTGATTGGGGTACCCGGTGATGCGGCGGCCGAGGGGCGGCGCCCGTATGATGGTCGACATCCTGGGCCGCCTTCCCGCCAACTGGCTGTGGACATGGCATGCTCAGGTTCGACCCACCGCCGATCCGCAAGGTTCGGCCAGCTACCCAGGGTGATTTTGCCGGTGTGCAGGATGGCTTGAGTGCCAGGTACTGGTGCCGGTGTTGGAATGTTGTGTAATGCCTTTCGTCCGCATCGTGGAGGTACGCAATGAAGCGTTTCGCGCTGATCGCCCTGCTGGCCGCTATTGCCGGTGGCGGTTTCCTCATTCGCCGGCGGGGCAAGCAGGACGTCTGAGCCGCCGGTGGGCTGACGGGTATGCGATCATGATGGGTCCCGCACGCCCGGTGGCCTGACCGACGCCGGGTGATCGCGCTCCACGGTCGGCACCGCGGTCGCGCTGTCGACCAACTGATCGGCGGTCAGTTGGTCGATGGCTGATGTCGCCTGTCTCGGTGCGTCTCGGTGTGCCTGGCTCACCGCCGGCTCGGCTCTGGCCCGTGACTGTCTCGGCGCGGTGCACGATCAGAATACAGTCGGCATTCAGCATTATTTTCCAGCTGTTTCGCTTTGTGCACCAATGCACATGAAATGCACATACTGCTACCGCGGTATCGCGTCCCTATTGTCAGGTGAGTCTGGCTATACTCTGCTCCGTGCATCGGTATGACATGGACAGCGAGATTCTGGCCCAGGCTGTTGTCGACTATGCGCGGGAGCGCCTGCGTCTGCATCCGGTCCCGCTGGACGGGTCGCGGTCCCACGCGGATCTGGCCGCCACCGCGGGAGCGACGATTACCCCCGACGGTATGGGCGGCGTCGAGGTGCTCGGTCTTTTCGACAAAGTCCTCTCCAGAGCCTGCATTTCAGTCGATCATCCGCGTAATCTCTCGTTCATCCCGGCGGCTCCCACCAAGGCGGCAATACTGTTCGATCTCGTTGTCGGGGCGTCGTCGGTATATGCGGGCAGCTGGCTGGAGGGCGCCGGTGCGGTCTACGCGGAGAACCAGGCGTTGCGCTGGTTGTCCGATCTGGCCGGTTTCCCGTCCCGGGCGGGTGGTGTCTTCGTCCAGGGGGGGACGGTCGGCAACCTTTCCGCCCTGGTCGCAGCCAGGCACGCGGCGCAGCAGGCCAGGCGGCAGGCGGCGGGTTGCGGGGCCGAACCCACCACCTGGCGGGTCGTCTGCGGTTCCGAAGCGCACTCCTCGGTTGAGACCGCCGCCCGCATCATGGGCGTCGACGTTCTGGTCGTGGCGACGGACCAGGACGGACGGCTCACCGGTCCTGCGCTGGGCGCCGCGTTGGACGCCGCCGGCGTCGCCGTTGCCGACACGGTCTTCGCCGTCGTGGCAACAGCCGGTACCACGCAGTTCGGCATTGTCGATGATATTCGCGGCATTGTCGACGTGGCCCGTGAACGCGGTATCTGGGTACACGTCGACGGCGCCTACGGACTGGCCGCCCTGGCTGCGGAATCAGTCCGTCACCTTTTTGCCGGTGTGGCGGATGCCGACTCCTTCATCGTTGATCCGCACAAATGGTTGTTCGCGCCGTTCGACGCCTGCGCGCTGATCTATCGGGAACCGGCGCTGGCCCGCGCGGCACATGCGCAGAAAGCGGGTTACCTCGAGGTGCTGGAGTCCACGGACGCCTGGAATCCAGCGGACTACGCGATCGGCCTGTCCCGGCGCGCGCGTGGTCTGCCCTTCTGGTTCTCCCTCGCCGTGCACGGGACCCGTGCCTACAGCGCCGCCGTGGAGAAGTCCCTGGCCACCGCCCGGGCCGCGGCCGACCAAATCCGGGCGCTGCCCTACGTCGAGCTTGTGCGCGAACCGCAGCTTTCCGTGGTTGTCCTGCGGCGCCTGAACTGGGCGCCGCAGATGTACTACGAGTGGACGGAGAAGCTGCTGCAGTCGGGTTTCGCGTTCGTCACCCCGACCGTCCACGAGGGGGAGACGGTGACCCGGTTCGCGATCGTCAACCCGTGCACCGAACCCGCGGACATCGCCGCGATCCTGGCGACCATGGCCTGAGCCGGCCTGAGTCGGGGGTCCGTTCCCCCGGCAGGCGCACAGTACGCTGTCAGGTAGGACTCAGGCCTGCCGCCAGGTTCGCAGGAGGTACGTCATGACCGCGGAGATGGTCGCCCCTGCGTGGATGCACGAGCAGATCACGGCGGAGCAGTACGACTCCTGGTCGCAGGAGCAGTGCGCGGGCATCGAGATCGTGGACGGGATGGTCGTCGTGAGCCCCAGCGCGTCCAAGCGGCACAACCGGCTGGCCCGGATCGTCGCGAACGCACTGGACGCGGCCGCCGGGGTGGACTGGAACGCCGACACGGACTTCGACGTCCGGCTGCAGGACGTGCCGCTCACCAATCGCCGTCCGGATGTCGTGGTGTATCGCGCGGACACGATCGACGTCACGCCCACCCGTCCCGAACACGTGCTGTTGGTCGTGGAGATCGTCTCGCCGGGTTCGGAGACCACCGACAGGATCGTGAAGGTGGACCAGTACGCCAAGGCCGGCATCGCCTTCTACTGGCGGATCGAGCAGGCCGCTACCGGTGTTCCGCTGGTCTACACCTATGTCCTCGACCCGGCGAGGCGGGTCTACCGGGACGGAGAGGTATTCACCGGCGTGGTCACGGTCTCGGCGCCCTTCGCAGCAGAGATCGACCTCCATCAGATCTGATACCCGTCCATCGCGAGCGTCCTGGCAGCGCTGAGACGAGAACCGAGGCGGAAGGCGACAATCAAACGCCGGGCTGGGTGATCGGCCCGGCGTTTTGTCTGGCTGTGGGCTGTGGGCTGTGGGCGGTGGAGGTGGGATTTGAACCCACGGAGGGGTTGCCCCCTCACACGCTTTCGAGGCGTGCGCCCTCGGCCACTAGGCGACTCCACCGTTCGCTAGCTTACTGGACGCAGCGGCCATCGTGGCGGGTACCCGTCGACGGGTACGGACCCGTCGGAGCTGCGCACCCCGGCCCCGCGACGCCGGGTCCCTATTGCC
>NZ_CAUVXL010000265.1:3124-5666 GCF_963555915.1 Protofrankia sp. Cas4 | reverse complement strand
ACCGCTGGTGGCTCGATGCCGGCCGGCCAGGCCACACCCGGATCGGGATCAGCGTCACGCCCAAGGGCCAGTCGTTCTGGCTCGACACCCCGAATCAGCCCGCGCCAAACACCCGAGGGTGAACACCGGCGGTTGCCCGCCATCCCGTTCGTCGTCAATGGGTGCGGGGGGAAACCAGCCGAGCCTCGGCGTCCGCCCCACTTCCAGCCGTCTGGTAGGAGACGGACCGGTAGGCTTGGTCGTTATGAGCCGTGAGACTCCCGTGCGGCGGGTCGACTACCCGAGGTAAGGGGCAGGTGCGGATGTCAGCCGAGGTGGAAGGTCAAGGACCTCCCTTCGCTCGGATTGCCGATCACTATAGGTCCTTGATCGAAACTGGTGTTCTTGCGCCCGGTGATCGTTTGCCCTCAATTCGCGAGATGGCATCAACTTTTGATGTTGCCCGCGGGACCGTGGCAAATGCGATTTCCGCCCTTGAATCGGAGGGATTGGTGCAAACCTCCAATCGGAGCAGGGCTGTTGTTTCGGTCCCTAATGAGGCGCTGTCCGATCTTGCCGTTGTTGTTGAACTCCCAGATGACATGAGGGTCACTTCGACCGAGATGTTAAAGGTGTCGGGGAGCTTGGCGCATCGTCTTGGTATCGACGATAGATCATCGGTCCTCGTGGTCCGTCTGCGACGTATTTCGAGTGGATAGATCTTGCAAGCGGTCAAGAAATCCGCTGGCATCAGAGTTTCCACTGTAACGCTCACGGAATATGATTGCCAGTTCTCGGGAGCACATCAGAAGGGAAGGAAGCGACTTTCTCTCACCTTTCAAAGCGCCTTCTCCATAGTTGACGGCTAGCTCGACGTCGCCTTGGCGTGCTGCGATGACTCCGAGGGTTAGCCTGGCTTCAGCGTTGCGCATAGGTGACCGTTCGCGTCCATCAAATTCGGTACCCGCTTCGATGACCTGTCGGGCGTAGCTTTCGGCAAGTCGGTCTTCTTTGAGGAGCCGATAGCAATCCATAACGTAGAAGTCGTACTTCGCGGGGTCGACAACGAAATGGTTATCGATGTTGGAAGGGTGGTCCTGTTGTTCCAGGAGGGTTCGGCCCTGGTCAAGCGCGACCTCGACTTGCCGACGATCGCCGATTCGTGCCCACGCTTTCGCTTTCTGGGCTGCGAGCTGAACGGACACGCCCAGGCTGGGAGCGGCTGTTTGCCCGGCATCGCTGGCTGCTATAACGCCACGGTAATCGCCTTGAGTGAGCGCGTACCAGGCTTGCATCTCGTAGGCCCATCCAATGATGCCGGCATGCTCGGCTTCCTGGCCGAGGGAAAGTGCGGCTCGGCGGGTCGCTTCGGCTGCACTTTTTTCGCCCAAGTCGTACTCGACACAGCCAACGAGTAGTGCGATCCATCCCGCTTGGGCGAGAAGTTCCCTGTGCTGTGCGAGAGTGAGCCTTTGGCCAAGGAGACCCGTCATGCGTCCGAGCCAGGCATGTCCTTCCGTCTTGAGCTGTCCTGACGGCATATAGGCGTATTCAGAACAAAGCCGTTCAGTGGTGATGGCGAGTGCATCGAGAGTACTCGGGCTGACGTCGGACACGCGAAGGCGAGAGACGATTTCCAGAGTGTCCATGCCGGTTGTCGTGAGCAAAGTCCTTTCATGGTGCTGACGGGCTGGTGCCGGGAAGAGCGCGCCCGTTACCGTCCCGAAGGTCTTTGCGATAAGTGGCTTGTAAAAGGTATCTGGAACTGCATCTCCCGCTTCCCACCTTTTCCAGTTGCGCAGAAGCGTGGCATCGCTTGGCAGCGAGTCTTTTGAGTGGGCGCGGAGGGCTCTGATCGTGTCGCTCTGGGACCACCCTCGGGCATCTCGTTCCTCGCGGATCCGACGCGCCCAAGTCGGTCGCTGGCCACCGCTGACGCTGAGCTCATTGGTCACGGGTGTTCCTCTCCGAAACTCGCCTCGCCTCGCCTCAAGTGTGCGTGTGCAGAGCGGTGACATGTCCTCGGTGGCAAGGGGTTGCCACCATCGCAGTCCCCAGCTTGTCACCTTCTGTACTGATATGACCACGTACACACTCGTGGAGTGTCGGCGAACCGTTGACATCTGGACCAGGCCAGATTACTTTTGGCCCAGTTCAGGCGACCCCCCGGTGCCAAGCCGGCAAGCACCGCGCCGAGGGGTCTTGATCCAACCCGTCTAGGAAAGGTCAGACCGCTATGCAGCATGCCCTGTTCCAGCCCCCGCACGCCGACAACCTCGCCGACGCCACCGCCCAAGAGATCGAGCGGCTCGCCCGGGAACTGCTACGCCGCGGCGCTGAGAAGTGAACCGCCCCCGCCGACCCGACGACGTCCTGTACCGACCAGGCCGGATCGCGACGCCGCTGCTGCTGGCGACCCGGGCAGCTGACCTGGGCCTGGACATCGCGGTGCGCCAGGCCAGCGGCCAGCGGATCGACACCGACGAGGTGTTGGAGCTGTTGGCCACCGAGGTCGCGTTGACCCACAGCACCCGGTTTGGCTTGCAGACCACTGTCCTGCGTG
>NZ_CAUVXL010000265.1:0-2708 GCF_963555915.1 Protofrankia sp. Cas4 | reverse complement strand
CACGACGCCGACCACGCCCGTCGCCTTGCCGAGGAGGCGGACCGATGACCGTCATTCCCCTGACCGCTCCCGGGTCCGCGCCCAACCGGCCGGCCGTGGCGGACACCGACCTGCACGGACAGGACCGGTTCGTCGCCGTGCTCGCCGGCGCCGGCCAGATGCACGCGGTCGGCCCGTTCGACGACCGGGACGAGGCGGCCGCTGCCGGCGACACTCTCGCCGAAGGCCACCCCGACACCCGGATGCACGCGGTGATCGAGCTCGTTGACGTCACCACCGCCGACCTGCTCCTGACCCTGACCAGCGACCTCCGTGCCCTGGGTGGTGCGGCATGAGCGTGGACTGGCGGCAGCGGGCGGCCTGCCGGAATACGAACCCGGACCTGTTCTTCCCCGTCGGCACCTCCGGCGACACCGTGGAACGTCAGGTTGCGGCGGCCAAGGCGCTGTGCGCCCGGTGCCTGGTCCGATGTGCCTGCCTGGGCTGGGCGCTGGACACCGGGCAGGACGCCGGTATCTGGGGCGGCCTGGACGAAGACGAACGTCGGACGCTGCGGCGCCCGGCCCGTACCCCGGTGCGCACGTCATGACGGCCCTGCCGTACGGGGAGTCCCCGACTGGCGGGTATTGCGAGACGTCGCGGCTGTCGTCCAGCGACGCCGAGCGGCAGTGCCAGGAGCACGCCCGTATCCACGGCGGCACCCGGCGTGGGGGTAAGGCGTCATGACGAAGCCTGACCTGGGTTCGGAGACCGTCACGCGGTGGCTGCAAGGCGCCGACCAGTTCAGCCACGGGATATGCCGATCATGCGGACATCCCCGGACTGGCCATTCACTGGCCGGATGTGCGCGCACAGTCCAGTCCCGACAGTGCCCATGTCGTGTGCGTACCGCTATCGCCCCGCACTGCAACATCTGCGGCGACCCGGTCGAGGGTGAGGTCTACGACTGCGGCGTCGGACCGGAGCATCTGGACTGCCATCACGACGACCCGGAGCACGACGCGGACGCGGACGCCCCGCCGGTACCGCCTGCTGTCGCCGGGAGTACGCCCGGCAGTGACCCGCACACGCTGACCTGCACCGTGTGCGGCAGTCAGTACGGGGAGTCCCCGACGGTGCCCGCGGCCGCTGCGTTCGACGGCGATGATGGACGGCTGGCCGGTCAGGCCGACCAGTTGCGGACCGCCGCCGCCCTGGTCGAGGCGGCCGGGGCCGATGTGTACCTGTACATCACCCTGCACCCCCACGCCACGACGTCGATCGGCGCGCAGGTGACGTCCCCGTACGGCGGGGGGCTGTCCGCCCGGGAACGCGGACACATCGAGATCGCCGGCATGGGGGTCCTCGCCGAGCTGCTGGGCGCCCCGGTCACCGTCGCCATCCACCCGACGACCGACGAACCGCTGCGGCTGTCGTGCACCGGCCGTTTCCACGGCCAGCCGGTCAAGGCCTACACCCACGTTCCGGACGACCCCGACCTGATCGCCGCCGCCCGGCGGCTCGCCGCCGACTCCGCCCCCGTCGGGCCGGATGTGGCTGCCGGGGCGGCGCGGTGAGCGCCGCTGGGCTGGTGTGCGGGGTGTGTGGGCTGACCGGGGGGCCGTTCGCGAGCCGGGCCGAGGCGGCCGCGCACGCGACGACCCATGACGGGCTGCACCACCGCGGCATGCCCACGATCACCGTCACCCCCGGCGCGACCGAGACCGCCGGGCCGGGTGCCGGCCGGGGCCGACGCAAACGCCGGTAACCCCTGTGTACCCGCCGGGGGCTGGTGTCCTGCGGGCCGTCCGCCGCGGAACACCGCCCCCGGCCCCTCATCCCCTGTGCTTGTGCTGTGCAAGGAAAGGATTCGTGTGAACGCCATCAAGGCAGCCGCCGTCCCGCCCGCCGTGGGCAGCAGCCCGCGCGAGGTGAGATCCCTGCCCGCCGTTCCCGGCGGCCGTGCCGTCGACGGCCAGGAGCGGTTTGCCGCCGCCCTCGCCGACTATCTGACCGCGGTCGCCGACCACTGGGCCACGGTCACCACCACCGCGGACCGCACCGGCAACCAGCGGCTGCGTGGATACGCCGCCGCGGTGGAAGCCGAGGCCGACGTGCGGGCTGCGTGGGCGCAGGCGATCGCCACCGACGCGCCCCGCGACGAACTGGCCAGCATCTTCGGGCTACTGGCCCGGGTGGTCGCTAGGCAGATCGCCGCCTACTACCAGGCGGGGCAGCCCGACCGCCCCCACGATCTGATCATCACCGGGGTTGCGTTGACCCGGACGGCCCGGGCCGCCCGGCGCAGCGTCCGCCTCACCCCGCCCGGTCGGACCCGGACCGGGCGCGCCGGTTCCGCCGTCCGTCTCCCGGTCCTGGGCCGGGCCGTGCGTGTCGAGGCGGTGGCGTGATGGGCACCGCCGGCCCGGAACACGCCGGATGTCACGACGACGACGTCGACCACGACACGGACCACGACAGGCCGGTCTGTGCTCTCTGCGGTGACCGGATCGAGGGTCTGGTCTTTGACTGCGGGTCCGGCCCGGAGCACATCGACTGCCACTACGGCGACGACGACCCCGACCCGCACGACCTGCATCCGGCGGCCTCCGGCGTTCCCGACGGGGTAACCCGATGATCCGGCTCATCCTCGCGGTCCTGGTCCCGGTGGTGGCCGGCCTGGGGCGGGTGACCGCGTCGGTGCTGGTCGGGGGGATCGCCGCCGTCAG
>NZ_CAUVXL010000264.1:0-33918 GCF_963555915.1 Protofrankia sp. Cas4 | reverse complement strand
GCTTAGCTGGGTGCTCTTAGCTGGGTGCTCGTCGCGGGATGCGGCGGGCGGCGAAGAAATCCGTGAGAAGGCGTGCGCATTCCTGTTCCCGCACTCCTGTGATCACCTCGGGACGGTGGTTGAGGCGCGGGTCGCGGACAGCGTCCCACAGCGAACCGACCGCACCTGCTTTCGGATCATGTGCCCCGTAGACCAACCGATCGACCCGGGCGAGGACGAGGGCGCCCGCGCACATCGTGCACGGTTCCAGGGTGACGACCAGCGTCGCACCGGACAGCCGCCACGAGCCGGTGGCCGCCGCCGCGGCACGTAGCGCGACCACCTCTGCGTGAGCGGTCGGGTCCTGGTCGGCCTCGCGGGCGTTACGGCCCCGGCCGATGATCTTTCCGTCCGGGCCGGCCACCACAGCACCCACCGGAACGTCCCCGGTGGCCGACGCCTGCTCGGCCTCCGCCAGCGCGGCACCCATCAGGGCGGCGAACCGGGCCGCGTCGCCGGGTATGCCCGTCACGTCAGCTCCCGATCTCGTCCAGGATGTCCGCGCAGCCGGCGCGTTCGCTGATCGCGGCTGCGACGTCCCCGGGCAGGAGGCCCTCCTCCGTGATCAGCTCGAGGAGGGCGTCCGCGTCGGTGCCGACGTCTGCAAGCAGCTCGATGTCGCCTGCCGGTGCCGCGCCCGCGAGCAGGTCCTCGGATTCGTCGTCGATGGCGGTGCTGCCCGGCGGCGGCAGCGCCCCCGTGAGCAGCCGGTCGGCCAGGGCCGAGGTGAACAGCACCCGGTGGTCGGACAGGAAGACCCGGGGATCACCGACATCACCGTCCACTCGGACGATCCCCAGATACTCGTCGTCCTCCTCGATGAAGGCGATGACGAGTTCCGTCGAGATGTCACGCATCAGATCCGTGAGCCCGTCAAGGTCTTCGGCGTCGTCAAGACTGATCTCGTGTGCGGTCCATCGGCCGCGCTCGCGGCCGATGGCACTTGCTCTCCGGGTCACCGAGCTCCCTCACGTTCGTGTATCGCGTCCATACCCAACCTCAAGGACCCAACCTCAAGGACCCAACCTCAAGGACCCAACCTCAGAACCGGTCGTGAGCTGTGCCACCGTGATCCACCGGCCCTGCGCCCGGGTGCGGAGCCCAGCCGCGGGCGGTCGTCCGCGTCGTCGGCGGTGCCCGGTCGGGGCATGGCGCGACCTGCCCACGGCCGCCCTGGCCTTGCACGTCGGGTTCGCACGTCGGGTTTCCACATCGGACGCCCATTTCGGGCACGTCATATCACATCTTGCAGCACACTCGGACCTGATCGACCCGCGGACGGGCTCAGGGACCCAAAGGTGGCGCAATCATGCTGGTGTCGCGCGGCCGGGCGGGCCCGCCTCGGTCGGCTGCCAAGGGCAGCGCGGCCGTGCGGCTGGTGGCCGGCACGGTGGTGGCCGGCACGCTGGTGGGAGTCACGGTTGTTGGAGTCACGGTGGTGGGAGCCCTCGTCGCACGTCGCGCACCCCCGACGACCGCACCAGGGGGCCATCCGCCCATTGCCGCCGCGTTCGGCGCGGTCGTCGGCACCCGAGACCCGTTGGGTCCGCTGACACACCGAGCCGATCCGTACCTGTTCGTCACGGCTGATCACAGTCTTACCCGGGCTGAGATCGACCGACTTCGCCAGGCTGTGGGCGCGGTCGAGGCGGTTGTCACCGACTTTGCCGAGGTGAGTGTGGGAAGCGGCCGCACCGGCGCGGTCGGGGCTGATGCGGGCCTGCTGCGCACCGTTGCGCCCGCCGGCACCGCCGAGGCCACCGGGCTGTGGCAGCGGATCGCGGATGGAGACGTGGCGGTTGCGCACAGCGTTGCAGCGGCTCTGGACGTGCAGCTGGGCGCTCAGGTCGACATCGGTCGCGACCGGCCGGTCAACCTACGCGTCGGTGCGCTGGCAACCACCCGCCTGCCGGGTGTCGGCGTTGTGGTGGACCGCTCCCGGTCCGCTGCGCTCGGCCTTGTCGCCGACAGTGCGGTTGTGCTTGTCGTCCCCGGTACGCCCGACCCCGTGGTGCTTGCCGCCACCGCCCGCCAGGCCGTCCACGGTCTGCGGGTCACGGCGCTGCGGAGCGTTCTGCTACCGCCTGCTGCGGCTCCTACCGCTCCCACCGCTCCCACCGCTCCTACCGCTCCCACGGCTTCACCGCTGCCCCTGCCGCTGCCGGCAGCACGCGGTCCGGTGGGGGGGTCGGGCTGGGTGATACCGACGATCGGGATGATTTCGCGCGGCTTCAACCCCACGGCCGGCTCCGGGCGTCACCTCGGGCTTGACATCGCCGCGCCGCTGGGTAGTCCCATCATGGCCGCGGCTGCCGGGTATGTCCTCTACGCCGGGCCGGCATCCGGTTTTGGAAACGAAATCGTGCTTCAGCACGGGGATGGTGTCGAGACCGTTTACGGTCATATGAGGGTATTCACGATCCGAGAGGGAACGGTTGCTGCCGGTCAGCAGATCGCCCTGGTCGGGAACGAAGGCCGGTCAACGGGCCCTCATCTGCACCTCGAGGTGCACGTCGGCGAACGGCCGGTGGATCCGCTGGTGTGGCTTCGTGAGCACGGCGTCCCGATCTGATGATCTTCCGGTCGTCGGTGCGGGTGTCGGTCCGCGCCGCTCGCCCCGTCGACATGCGTGGGGGTAGCTGTAACAGGCGAGGCGAGTCGTGGCACGCTGATGAGGCGATGACCACACCATCCCCACGCCGGTTCTCCACCCGCACCCGCGCCGCACTCGCGGTGGAGAAGCTTGCGTCCTCGGCCTCCCGCCGGCTGGGACGCGGATCAGGCGAGATGATCGGCGGCAAGCTGGCGCTCCAAGTGTCCCCGCAGATTCTCACCGAGGTCGCGGCCGGCCGGCTGGCGGCATGCGTCAGCGGAACCAACGGCAAGACAACGACCACCCGGCTGTTGGCCCGCGCGCTGGGCACCCTCGGCCCGGTGAAGAGCAACAGCGGTGGCGCGAACATGGCGCCGGGAGTGCTCGCCGCGCTGTCCCGGCCGCCCTTTGACGCGACCGCCGCGCTCGAGGTGGACGAAATCTGGCTGCCCAAGGTTGCCAGGCAGATCCTTCCCCGGGCCGTTGTACTGCTCAACATCAGCCGGGACCAGCTCGACCGGTCCAACGAGACCCGACGGATCGCGAGCCTCTGGCGTGAGCTTGGGGCGGATCTGCCTGACGCGACAGTGGTCGCCAACGTCGACGATCCGCTCGTGGTCTGGGCGGCGTCCAGTTGGGCGAACCAGACCTGGGTCTCGGCCGGGCAGAACTGGACGGCGGATGCGATGGTGTGCCCGCAGTGCGCCCGGTTGCTCCATCGCAACTCCTCGGGTTGGTGGTGTGACTGCGGGCTGGCCCGCCCGGAACCGCTCGTCGCCGTCATCGGGCCTGGCGAACTGCTGTGGTTCGGCTCCCACGTCAAGGCATCCATCGACCTGCCCGGACGGGTGAACCTCGGCAACGCGGCGATGGCCGCCGCCGCGGCGAGACTCTTCGGGGTCGAGGTCGGCGACGCACTGGGCGCGATGACGGGTCTCGGCGACGTCCAGGGGCGCTATCAGGAGGTCGAGCTCGACGAGAACGGTGTCCGCGGGCGGCTCCTGCTGGCCAAGAACCCGGCCGGCTGGGTGGAGATGATGGAACTGCTCAACACGGCGCCCGCGCGGCCGGTGATCATCGATTTCAACTCGCAGACCGCTGACGGCCGTGATCCGTCCTGGATATGGGATGTCCCGTTCGAGCGGCTCGCGGGCCGGCAGGTCCTGGTCACCGGTGAGCGCAAGGAGGATATGAGCGTTCGCCTGGCCTACGCCGAGGTGCCGCACACCGTCCACCCGGATGCCGAAAGCGCGGCGTCCACGGTTGCCCAGGAGGGGACCGTGGACGTTGTCGCCAACTACACCGCCTTCCGTGACATCCTGGGGCGGGTTGCCCCGGTGAGGACGAGCAGATGACCAGGATGGCAATGTGATCACCGAGTCGGCGACCCGGATCGCCCTGATCTACCCGGAGCTGCTCGGGACCTACGGTGACGGCGGCAACGCGATCGTGTTGGCGCAGCGGCTGCGTTGGCGCGGACTACCGGCCGAGGTGATCGATATTCCGGCTGGCGAGCCGGTGCCCGGCAGCTGTGACATCTACCTGCTCGGCGGCGGCGAGGACGAACCGCAGGTACTGGCCGCCGAAGGATTGCGCAGGAGCACCGCGCTGCTGCGAGCGGTCAACGAAGGTGCGGTCGTTCTCGCGGTCTGCGCCGGCTACCAGGTGATCGGCGCCTCGTTTCCCACCGGCGACGGCCAGGTCCATGACGGACTCGGCCTGGTGGATGTGGAGACCCGTCGGTCGTTCGACCCGGCGGACCAGCCGGCGCCACCCCGCGCGGTCGGTGACGTCGTGGTGGAACCAGCATCCGATCTCGGCCTTCCGGTCCTGCTCGGGTACGAGAACCACGCCGGGCGGACGCGGAGGCTGCCTGGCGGGCAGGGCAGGCCGCTCGGCGTCGTACGCAAGGGTGTTGGTAACGGCACCGCGGATCAGACCGACGGCATCGTGGACGACCACGTGCTCGGTACGTATCTCCACGGTCCGGTGCTCGCGCAGAACCCCGCACTTGCCGATCTGCTGCTGTCCTGGGTACACGGCCCGCTGCCGGAGCTGTTCGGCCCGCCTGAGGCGGAGATTCTGCGTCAGGCGCGCCTGCGTGCCCTCGACGTCGCGGCTTGAAGCCTGTTACGGCTGTGGCGCCCCGGATCGGGTGGGGGGGCGCTGGTCGGGCGGCGGAACGCCGGCACGGTCACGTTCGGCGAGCGCCGCATTGAAGCGGCCGAGAAGCATCCCGAAGCTGTTGCGTTCGTCTTTCTCCCAGCTGCCCACCAGGTTGCTGATGCTCGCTACCCGCGCTTGCCGGGTGACGACGTAGCGCTCGCGTCCGCATGCGCTCAGGGTCACCAGGCTGGCCCGGCGATCGGTGGGGTCGGTGGCGCGTTCCACCAGGCCCTCGGCTGCCAGCGCGGCTACCTGGCGGCTCACCGTCGAGATGTCGAGAGCGAACACCGCACCGAGGGTCGTCAGCCGTAGCGCACCGTGATCGTACAGGTGGCTGAGCAGGAGATAGGCGGAGCGGTCGAGGGCCGCTCCGGACTCGTCTGTGATGGCTGTGCGGAACCGCTCGGCCCGGCGGCCGAGCACGGCCAGCTCATGTTCGATCTTCTCAAGCGCCTGGTGATCGAGTGTCTGTTCATCGTCCACGTCGGCCTCATCCCTACGCCGTGTCCGCCGCCGGTGGCGTCACAGAACCTTGTGGATACACCATTGGGACGAACCAGGTGGCGCCGGGTCACCGTAGCGGATCTCCGGATCTCCGGATCCCCGGGCCGGCCGCCGGGGTACGGGCCAGATCGCCGGTGCGGTGCCCGACTCGTGCACGCCACACGGCGAATCTGCCGAATCGGGCGGCGTCTGTGTGGTTCGGTTGGCTCGTGGTATCGAATCCGCTCAAAGTCGGGAAAGCGCTGTGGACCAAGAACCGTCGACGGACGCTGATCGTCGTAGCCGTGGTCGTGGTTGCCTTCGCCTATACGCACCGCTCACCCACGGTGAAGACCGAGCGCGCTGCGATTCCGGCGGGCTACGCGTCGGCAGGCCGTGAGCTTGCGGTACATGCCGCCCCTAAGCCCAGGCAGCCGGTGCCGTTGGTCCTCGTTCTAGCTGACGACGGCAGCGACATGGCGGCGATCGAGAAGGCCAGCAACGCGTCGGCGCTTGCAGATCGCCAGAAGTTCGCCCTGGTGTACCCGGAGGCGGTGGCCAGCAGCTGGCAGGTCAACGGCCCGGATGCGCAGTACCTGCGGGACGTGGTCCGCTACGTCGCTCAGGAGCGATCGAACATCGACATGTCCCGGATCTACATCTGGGGCGAGGGAGAAGGCGGTCGCATGGCCCTTACGGTCGCCTGCAGCTCGCTTGACTCCGCGCAGAAGCCACTGTTTGCGGCGGTCGGGGCGGTGAACACGGTCGGACCGGCGCCCGCGTGCCCTTCGCAGGTTCATGTCAAGCTGCTGCCCCAGAAATGGGACGAAGCCACGACCGCTGCTTTGTGGACGTTTTCGAAAGATATCAGGGGCTAGAGCGACCGAAGGCCGCGCGCTGATGGCTCGTTTCGCGCGGCTGGTGGTTCCAGGATCTCCAGAGATCCTGGAACCACCAGCTCTGTCTCTGGGCACGCTTCGTGTCATCACCGGATTGACTTCCCGCCGGCCGGCTCAGCCGGGGGGGTGGCGCGGCCGGCCGGCGGGAGTTCTGGACTCCCACCGGCCGAGCGCACTGTGGGGGGGGTTCAGTGCGCAAGGCCAGCGGAAGCCCGCGTTCCGCCGGGCATTACGAGCCGGGGGGGTTGGCTCGCTCCGACCAGCGGAAGTCCTTGGAGACATCCAGTTGTGGTTTGGGGCCGCCAGATCAGCGCCGATTTCGACAGCACCGACCTGGCGGCGAGGTTCACGCGTAACCGGAGGGGGAGGACACGCGGAACCCGATTGTGTTTTGAAGGAGCGGTAACCGTTTCACATGACCGGGATGGACGCTGCTGTCGCCGGTACCGACATACGAGCCGACCTACCAGGCTCCTTGGCCCCCGAGAGGGCGTTGGGACTGTGATTGCACGCTAGCTGACGCGGCCGACCGAGTACGACGTGGTCCAGATAGCCTCGAGTTTGACAACGTCACCTGATTTTGGGGCTACCCACATCTTGCCATCACCGGCGTAGATGCCCATGTGGTAAATGTTACCAGGTGTACCGAAGAAAATCAGGTCGCCGGGCTGTTTGTTGTACTGCGATACTCGGGTTGTTGCCTCGTATTGAGCTTCCGCCGTGCGAGGAAGGCTGCGCCCCAGCTGTTTGAAGACATACTGAACCAGGCCGGAGCAGTCGAATGCGTAAGGTCCCTCTGCACCGTACACGTAGGGCTTACCGGCCTGTTGTGCCGCCAGATAAACAGCCCGTAGACCGAGGGAGCCTGCGGATATCGTCGCATCGATCGTACTCGGTGATATCGTGCTGGCCCCGCTGGAGCCGGATGCCTGAAGAACGCTACGAGCCACCGATCGAGGTGCCTGTGCCGGGACTGCCGGGGCTGGACCAGGCATCACAGTCATCGTACCGATGTTCGAGGAGTGCGCCGACTGCAGGGCGTCGGTGCCGTCGAAGATAGCCGTGATCTGTGTCGTGGTGAGAATCTTGGCTGTGTAGCTGGCGAAGCCCTGTTCGTTGGTGTACAGGTGCTTGAATGTCGCCCAGCCGTCAGGCAGCTTCACCTGAACCTTGATGAGCTGGTTCGGCAGCGGCGCGTGGGTCGTTCCGTCCTCGAGGGCGAAGCCCATGTCGATGGGCTGGTCGGCCTGCACGGAGACGTCCGGATTGGTGACCTTCAGCGCGACAGCCGACTTCGGGTGCAGGTCGGCCTGATCGATCACCTGGCTTGTGATGGAGCCGGGGCCGACCGAGGTGGCCGGGTTGATGACCGAC
This sequence comes from Protofrankia sp. Cas4, assembly GCF_963555915.1. Lineage (NCBI taxonomy): Bacteria > Bacillati > Actinomycetota > Actinomycetes > Frankiales > Frankiaceae > Protofrankia > Protofrankia sp. Cas4. Next base: position 26,364 of record NZ_CAUVXL010000264.1, on the reverse strand, counting down.
GTGCGCAGGCCTGCGAGGGACGCCTGGCTTCCGAACTGCGATCCTAGCGTGACCCGCGAGCTGACCGAGGTTTCGTCCATACCGGTGTCGGTCGGGGCGCAGCCGGCGAGCGCGACACCGGACACGGCAACCGTGCCGGTTGTCATCGCGGCTACCGCGGCCCGGGCTCGGACGCGACTTGTTCCCGACGGTGGAGCCGGCGCGCGGTGCCTGCCACGGGCTGAGCGCCCGGTCATGTCGGCAGGCGGTCGCAGAGACGACGTCGTTGCCGATCTCGTTGGCGACTTTGTCGGCGACGACGAATATGACCATGTTGCCGGATCAAGCTGCACATCGGGCGCAGACAAGGCTGTGATCCTTCCCGTTCGCCTGCGAGGTGAGCTGTCGGGTTCGGGCTGGGCTGCCCGGTGGGCCGTGCGACCGTCGCACAGCTCGCTTAACCCCTAGGACTGCACCGCGGATCGGTGTCGTCCGGTGGAGGATGGGTCCCCCGCTCCTGCCCTGGTGACGACTCGGAGGGGACACCGGGACCGTGGGCAGGATTCGGCGTTCGGCCCGGTGTTGTCGTGACGTCGGGGTGAGACTAGTTCAAAAGGATGGTGCCAGTAAACACTAGTCCCTCACAACTACGGCGAGTGCTCACAGAAGTGACCATATCGGCTCCTCCCATCCTCCATGCCGACCAGCTCGCCACCATGCCCTGACCTGTTGGTCCGGGCGGCAGGCCGCCTGGCTGAGGCGCCCGATGCCGTGACCCACAGGATCCGGAAGATGACATTACGCCATAGCGACGACAGTCTGGCGGCGGGGGGCACTCGAGTGCCGATAGTTATCTTTCGTTGCCATGTAGTAGTGAAAATTGTCGCCTTGGTAGAGTCATCCGATCACGGATAGTGTCGATCGCTATGAGATGTCTCGCTCCTGCATCCCGCGGGGGCGCATCCCGCGTGAGCCACACGGCCCGCCCGGGGCTGTGACGGCCCGGGGCTGTGACGGCCCGGGGTCAGTGGCGGCGGGCGCGGGTCGCGCGGCGGGAGAGCAGGCCGGCGGTCTCCAGGACGTGCAGTTCGACCGCGAGTTGGTGAACCTCGGCAGGCAGGGAGCGGTAATGGCCGGACAGGGCTTCGACGGCGGCCTGCGCGCGGTCCGCGAGATCGTCCAGGGCCCGCTGATGAGTGCGCATCTGCGCCCGCTCATCCTGAATCGCGCGAACCGTGTCCTCCTGCCACCGCCGGGTACGCATCAGGTGCTCGCTGGCGTCCGCGGCCTGGCGCTCAGCATCCTCCAGCCGCCCGAGGAGCTGATCAAGTTGGTCCAACCTTGTTACCAGCTCCGCGATAAGATCATTGCGAACCGGGTACGTCGGTTTGGTCATCGGACCGCGTCGTGCACGTCGTGGGCCATGTCACGGATGTCGTCCCGTGTGCTGAGGCACGTCAGGTCGTGGGCGCGGCGGGGGATGTGACCGTTGTCATGCAGGTCCGTTGCAAGGGTCAGCACGGGGTGTGATCGCAGTCCTAGCCGTCTGCCGTTGGCCGGCCGCTGGGACGGCGGCTGACGGTGGGTTCCCGCGCGAAGGGCCGACACAGCCGATTACGGTAGCCGACGCCGTGGTCTTCGTGAATCCCGTCGTCGGGTGATATATCGGAACTGCATAGTCGTAAATAGCTATCAAAGCGAGACGGTAGTCCTGATGGGTCGCTGTCCTCAGGAGCGGTAGGGCCGAACGGGAGGACGGCAGGGCGCTCCGGTGGTATCCACCCAGCGGCCGGACCTGACCCGCAGCGCCCCTGGCGATAGTCCGAACGGGTGATACCCACGCCCTGCGATGGCCGCACGACGGGGTCTGGTACGTCCGTAATCCACCTGGATTTGCTCGGTTCGGGGCACCGATCTACTCTCGCCTCTCCGCGGCAGCCGGTACCCCGACTCAGGTTGCCCGGGGCCTGTGGCCGGGCGAGCGGTATCATGATCGTATGACCTTCGGCCGGCGGGGTTCCTCTTCACCGTACCGGGTTCACGGGTGAGGGGGTCGGTTGCAGTGACCTGATCCCGATGATTCACCGGGCATAATAGACTACACCATCGGCTTGATGCGTGGTCGTTGTTGTACGGTTTTTGTCGCCTGGGTTTTTTATCTGTGATTACAGCCAGCCGTTGCGCTTGAAGGACCGATACAGCGCGAAGCAGATCGTCGCCATCAGACAGAGAACGGCCGGATATCCCCAGACCTGCCGCAGCTCCGGCATATGATCGAAATTCATTCCGTAGATGCCGGCGACCGCCGTCGGAACCGCGGCGATGGCGACCCAGGCGCTGATACGGCGCATGTCCTCGTTCTGCGCGATGGTCACCTGCGTCAGGGTTGCCTGGATGATCGACGACAGCAGTTCATCGAATCGCGCTATTCGCTCGGTGACCAGTTCGAGGTGGTCGGCTACATCACGGAAGTACTCCTGAATCCGCGGTGGGATCCTGCCGACGCCCGGCTCGGTGAGCGCCCGCACCGGAGCGGCAAGTGGCGTGACGGCGTGTTTGAGCTCAAGCACCTCGCGTTTGAGCTGGTAGACCTTGCTGGCGTCGGGGCGGGTCGAGCGGCGGAAGACCGAGCCCTCGATGGTGTCGATGTCGACTTCGATCTTTTCGGTGACGACCAGGTAATCATCGACAATCTGGTCGCAGATGGCGTGGAGGACGGCCGACGGTCCTAGGCGTAGCATTTCTGGTTGCTTCTCCAACCGGCTGCGCAGCGCTTGGAGCCCGCCATGTTCACCATGGCGGACCGTGACGATGAAGTCCCGTCCGAGAAATACCATCACCTCGCCGGTGTGGACGATTTCCGATGTCGCGGTCAGCTCCTCGTGTTCCACGTAACAGGCGGTCTTGAGGACAACGAAAAGCGTTTCCCCGTATCGTTCCAGCTTCGGCCGTTGGTGGGCGGTGACGGCGTCCTCGACGGCGAGGGGATGCAGGCCGTAGACATCGGCGATATTGGACAGATCCGCCGCACTCGGTTCGTAAAGGCCGAGCCAGGCGAAACTACCGCGGTGGTGCTCCCGGGCGACGCGCAGGGCATCGGTGTGGTGGATAGCTCGCGGGTCGCGAGCGCCGTCCCGGTAGACGTGGCAGGCGACCACCCGGCCGGTTGGTGTCGAAGGGTCCTCAGGGCGGGTGCGGCGCCGTTTGGGGACCATTCGGACCAGGGATACTGGTCTGGCCAGGGCACCCGCCAGCCATCCCGCCGGGGTCGACGGATGGCTGGCTGCATGCGGTGCGGACGGGTACCGCCTGTCATGTCGATCGCCGGTGTCGTCATCGACATGCTCGTCGCTCACTTGCGGTTCCTTCCGTCGATGGTCCTGCCGGTCGCCAGGTATGTCGGTCTGGCCTCTTCTGGTGCCGGGTGTTTCGAGCGGGCTTAGAGCGCCCGGCAAGAGGGGTGTGCCATGCCGTGCCAGCGCCAGCGCCAGCGCCAGTGGCGTGGCGGCACCGGGGCACGCACCTTGCCGCAGCGCTACCCGTCCATCGCTGCGCGATGCACGGGTACCCCGGCTCGTCGGTCGACAGCCACCACCAGGGTGGCCCCCTTCTCGCACCTCGCGATCCCACCCGCCCCAGCCCCACTCCTTGACCCACGCCCCTACTGCCAGGCGCTCTTAACGATGTGAATCTGATGCTCCTGCCACAACACCAGATTCACATCGTTCCCGAAGAGCGTCCGGTAACAGGGGCGCGACCTCGCGGGGCCGGGGCACGCACCTTGCGTTGGTGTCGTCGGGTGAATAGCGGAGCTCAAACCTTGAGCGTACAGTTTGACCGATGACCGTCGACGGTCGACCGTAGTGTGCCGAATTCGCTGCTGTCGGCTCGGTCGTCGCACCGTGGAAGTACGCAGGCGTGGGGGTGGCGATGACGTCCACAACAGGGCCGGGATCCGCGACGGGGCCGGGATCCACAACGGGGCCGGGAGATGGACGACCAGTCAGGGATCCCGGGGTCGGCGAACGGAATGATCCGGGCGAGATGTCCCTCCTTGAGATGATCAGCGCCTCCCATGATGATGCGACGCAGCTTGTCAAGCTGACCTTCACCGAAGCGGCGACCTCCGGGGACCCCAGACGCGCATTGCGGGCTGCCGATACCGCGGTTGCGGCGATCAGTGCACATATGTACTCGGTGCAGACCTCCATTTACCCGGTGGCGCGCCGCCGCCTCCCGGACAGCCGGCCGCGTATCGCGGAGCTGTGTGCCCAGGGGCGGGAAACGTCGTCGGTGCTACGTGGCATCTCCCAGCACATCCAGGGCGACGTGCACCGGCCGGGCGAGTCGATGGGAGCGCTGCGCGAGCGCTTGGCCGAGCTCGAGGAGCAGCACATCGCCGCTGAGGACATTCTGGTTGCCGACCTTGAGAAGGAACTTTCCCCGGACGAGCGTCGCCGGCTCATCATGTCGTTCCGACGGGCGATGCGGCGGGCACCCACCCGCCCCCACCCGTACATTCCCCGCTCCGCTGTGGTTGGAGGCCTCGTCCTGCGGCTTGCCGGGAGCTGGGATCATGTCCTCGACACCATGGATGCCCGGGTTGCCGCGGGTGGACGGATCCGGGCACCCGCGCCGGCGGGACTGTGGGGCTGGTACCTGCTCGGACGTCCGACTCCGACTCCGACTCCGGACACTGCCAGCACCGATGTCTCCTCTGGTGCTCCTGGTGCCGCCAGCACCGACGCTGGTGGCATCGCCGGTCGGCGGCAGGTCCCTCGTGGCGCCCAGGCGGCCGGGGTTGGAGGGCACGGGCCGCGAGGGCGACGGCGACCGCGTCGGTAGCCACCGAGATGATGGCGAGGTCCTAGGATTACGCGTATGGGACGTGCTCGTGTGCAGCGTGTGACCCTTGCGGATCTTCTGGATGAGGTCGGTCCGGCACAGGCCACCTTGTGCGACGGTTGGACGGCGCATGATCTTGTCGCTCATCTGGTGACTCGGGACCGGGTGCCGCACGCGCTGCCTGGCTTGGCGATAAAGTGGTTGCACGGTGTGACGGTGGCGGCGGAGCGGTCCACGATGCGCGGCGACACCTATCCGAACCTGGTGGAAATTTTCCGTGGCGGCCCGCCGTGGTGGCATCCAGCCCGTGTCGGACCGGTTGACGATGCCACGAACCTGGTCGAGTTCTTCGTCCATCATGAGGACGTTCGGCGGGCCAGACCCGGATGGGAGCGACCCCTGCTTGACGCGGGGACGCAGCTGGCGTTGTGGAGATCGTTTCAACTGTTCGGTCGGGCCGCCTACCGGCGGTCCGCCGTCGGAGTGATCGCCGAGCGTGCTGACGGCCCGGGGCGGGTTGTGCTGCGGCGTGGTGCCGGTAACGTGACCCTCGTCGGCGACCCGGCCGAACTCCTCCTGTTCGCCTTCGGTCGCCGTGACCACGCCGTTGTCGACATTCACGGCGACAACGGCGTGGTCACGGCGTTCGCCGAAGACCGGGTCAGCCTGTGAGTGGGTAGCCGCTCATCGTAGCGGCGGCAACGTCGTCACCACAGCGATGCGTAGGCCTGGGCGCTGCTGGGCTCTTCAACTGGGCCGGTCAGGGAGGAATGGACGTTGCCCGGGTCCGAATTGCTGAAATACGCCTCGTACGACACGACATCGGCGTTGGCGACGAACGTGTCGTGCATTTTCCGGATGTAGAAGGGGTTGTCTCCGCCGGACTGCCCGGCCCTTCCGGCACCGGTGTCGTGGGTGCCGACGAGCCCCCATTCCGGCACGGAGAACTTCTTGCCGTGCGCGCGGGCAAACTTGATCACAGAGCAGAGTCCTTCGGCTTCGTCGCACTGGGTGTTCCAGGAGTTCTCGTCTGTACTTGCCGGCCACATGTCAAAGGTGTCGATGCCGATGACATCGACGTATGCGTCACCCGGGTAGAAATCGAAGGCGCCGTCGGTGTGCGAGTTCAGCGTCCAGTCGATCCGGGCCTGGGCATCTGTCTGCCGGATGGCACCGACCACCTGCTGGAAGCAGCCGACCCATGACCCCGGTTTGTTCGACGCAGACCAGGGGAACCAGTCGCCGTTGAATTCCCAGGCAAGCCGGACGATGCTGTTCGCGCGGCCCTGACCGATCAGCCACCGGCCGAACTCCTGCCAGTGCGAGTTGTACGCTCCCGACGCGCAGGCGCCGATGTCGCCGCCGGAGTCGGGGAAGAACGGCTGACTGATCACCCAGGTGCCGGCGAAGCCGGCGAATTTCTCGGGGTCCGAGCCGAGCCATGGGTGCGTTATCGTTTCCCAGCTTGACCGGTCGGCAAAGGTGACGATCACGTCAACCGGCCGGCCACGAAAGGCAGCCCACTGGTTCGCCTCCGCCAGAGTGCCCGCGGCGACGCCGCTGGTCCATCCGCCGGACAGGGGGCCGCCGCCGGGAACTGTGACTCCGCCGGGAACTGTGGCTCCGCCGGGCGCCACGGCGGCCACGGCGGCTGATCGGACGGTGGCGGCGACCTGTGGCGGTCCGGCGTAGGTGCTGCTGCTGGCGGCCGGCGCGTGGCCAGGGCCGCTGTTCGGGTCGTCGTTGCCGACCCCGGCCGTCGGGATGGACGCGCTGGCGACCGGCGTGACGGACGGCCCGGACGTGGTCGCCAGCGTTGCATTCCCGACACCATCACCTCTGATCGGGGCGACGTGACAGCCAAGGCTCGTGGCAGCGACCGCGAGAGCACCCAGGCCGGCGAGCCAGACCCGGCCACGGATCGACACCACCTTCTTGGCTGCCGCTGTCGGGCCGAACCTGGGTGGCGCTGCCGTGCGGGGTGCGAGCGTGCGCCTGCTTTCTGCTGCGACCTGGACGAGTTCTTGCTGGTCCGTTGTCGATTCTGCTGCATCGGCAGATGTTGTTTTTTGCAGTGTGTAACGTGTTTCATCGGTGGTTTCTCTGTGTTTCACAGTTGACTCCCTCCGCGTGACGGGGCTGTCTCGCGACCCTGGACGTCGCCGAAGTGGACGTCGCCGCACGACACGTGGGCCTCGCAGATAGGGAAATGTTCCGGGCGACGGGCTTCAGCAGGCCTGGCGTGGGCCTGCAGCAGCAAAGTCATCATCGGACGATGAGGCTACACGGACCCGGTTCAGCACCCGCCAGATGGGCATACTGGCAGGTCAAGGAGTTATTGATCAGACTTCTGCACGGACGGCAACCTGTCGCAGTCCGTCGTCTATTGTGTTTATGTTGTCTATCAAGAGTTCTTTTATCTGCTGTTAGTTGATATTAACAATCGTCGTTGTCTAGGGCTGTGCTCTCGACCGCGTGTCGGCCGCGGCGAACTCGGTGGCCACCGTCTACGGACGCCTCGTCCACGAGCTCGGCCAGGTCTGTGCTGCTGCAGGCGGTCAGGCGCGCTGCGTGGGCAGGTTCGTACCCGGTCCGCGTGACGCCGGCGATGAGTGAGGGTCGGTCGCCGGTCGCCGGTCGCCGGGCCGGCGCCTGTGGCCAGGCCAGGCCAGGCCAGGCCAGGCCAGGCCAATGATCCTTATCTCATGGTCGGCACGTCCGGGGATGGTGATCCGTGCCGTCAGGCTGATCTGTAGGGATGCAGTGTAGGCCACAGTGGGGATCCCTTTTTGATCATTAGATACTTGGTATCATCAACTATACTGAGTTTCATCCGCTGCGCGTCGCTCAAAAGGGGGCTATCCGCTATGACGGCTGCGGTGGATGTAAGGCGTTCGTCGTCCGTGACCTTCGCGGCTCTCGGCATGTCAGCGCTGACCTTCTCGTTGCTGCAGACGATGATCGCGCCCGCGTTGCCGACGATCCGGGCGGAGTTCGGTTCGAGCCAGGCCGGTATTGCGTGGATCATGACGGCCTACCTGCTCAGCGCATCCGTGGCGACCCCGATCCTCGGGCGTCTCGGGGATGTCTACGGCAAGAAGCGGGTGCTTGTCGGCATGCTCGCGGTGCTTGCTATCGGAACGGTGACCGCCGCGCTCGCAACATCCCTGACCGTGATGCTCATCGCCAGGGTCATCCAGGGGGTGGGTGGGGCGATCTTTCCGCTTGCGTTCGGGATCATCAGGGACGAGTTCCCACCGGAGAAGGTCGGCGGCGCGATCGGTGTCGTGTCCGCCGTACTCGGCGTGGGCTCGGGAACCGGAACGGTCATTTCCGGACCGATCAGTAGCCACCTGGGCTATCACTGGCTGTTCTGGCTGCCGGCGATCGCCATTGCCATCGCATTTGTGGTGACCGTGCTGTGCGTTCCGGAGTCGCCCATCCGCGTGGCCGGGAAGGTGTCAGTCGGTGGCGCGTTGCTGCTTGCGGCGTGGCTTGTCGTTCTGCTGCTCGGAATCAGCCAGGGACCCCGGTGGGGATGGGGCTCCAGTTCGGTCTTTGGTCTGTTTGCGCTGGCGGGGCTGCTTATCGTCGTCTGGATCACCGTTGAGAGCCGCAGCGCCCAGCCGCTTGTGGATATGCGAATGATGCGGATTCCCACCGTGTACCGGACGAATATCACTGCGATCCTGTTCGGTTTTACGATGTTCTCGATGATGGTGTTCGTCCCGCAGTTTGTGGAAACCCCTCCGTCGGCGGGCTACGGATTCGGTGCGAGCATCACCCAGGCCGGCCTCTTCATGCTGCCGTGCAGTATCTTCATGCTGGTCGCCGGCATATTCGCCAGCCGTCTCGGAGTGAGGTTCGGCGCGAAGGTACCGCTGGTCATGGGCACCCTGATCGCGGCTGCCGCCACCTGCGTCCTCGCGTTCGCGCACAGTGAGAGTTACATGATCTACATCGCGACTTCATTGATGGGTATCGGTATCGGTCTGGGGTTCGCGTCGATGTCACACCTTGTGGTTGTAGCGGTTCGCCCCGATCAGACCGGGATTGCGTCCGGAATGAACGCCAACATCCGGACGATCGGCGGCTCGATCGGCACCACCGTTATCGCCACCGTCATCACAGCAGGGGTGGGCATTGGAACACTGCCGCACGAAAGCGGTTACACGAATGCATTCGTGCTGATGGCCGTCGGATTCGGTGTGGCCGCGGTTGCCGCCGCCTCGCTTCCCGACATCCGGCCGTCGGCGGCGACCGAGGCCGTCGCAGTGGTCGAGTCGGGACGGACAGTCGTCGACTCTGTGCCGCAGCCGCGAAGTAGCCGCAGCTCCGCGGCGGTGCAGGGCAAACTGTAGTCCCCGGGAGTTCATGGGAGCCGGACGACCTGGGCCGCGTAGGCGAGGCCCGCGCCGAAACCGATGAGCAGTGCGAGGCCACCGGAAGGGACCATTCCGCTTGCGAGAACCTCGTCCATCGCGAGCGGAATCGACGCCCCGGAGGTGTTTCCATGGATCGCGACGTCGCGGGCGACGGTCACCGTGTCGGGCAGGGCAAGTACCTTGCACAGCATGTTGATAATGCGGATGTTGGCCTGGTGAGGAATGAAGGCGGCGAGTTCCGCTGCGTCGACCCCGGCCACCTCGAGAGCCGCCCGCGCGACGGGCGCCATCTGCCACGAGGCCCACCGATATACCTGCTGACCCGCCATCCGCATTGTCGGCCAGGGCAGCTTGGGGTTGTCGCGCCATTCCAGATAGGAGTGATCGTGCCCGATTGCGTCTCGGCCCGAGGGATCAGAACCCCACACGACGGGCCCGATGCCGGTTGTCTCCGACGGTCCGACGACAATCGCCCCGGCACCGTCGCCGAACAGAAAGGCCGTGCCCCGGTCATGTGGGTCGATGATGTCCGACATCCGTTCGGTGCCGATTACCAGAACGTATCTTGCGCTGCCGGCGACCACCATGTCGCTGGCCACCGCGAGGGCATGGCAGAAACCCGCGCACGCGGCCGAGAGATCGAATGCGGTCGCGTTCCGCGAACCGAGTCGGCCGGCCACGTCGGTCGCCACCGACGGCGACTGTGTGACATGGGACATGGTGGCGACCACGATGCACCCGACGTCCGCGACTTCGATTCCGGCACTGGCCAGGGCTTTTCCGCCGGCGCTTGCAGCCATTGCGCCCAGTGATTCATCCGCGGTCGCGAATCGCCGGCTACGAATACCGGAGCGGGCTTCTATCCACTCGGGTGTCGACTCTATCTGTTGGCAGATCTCGGAATTGAGGACCACTTTCATGGGCCGGTAGGCGCCCACCCCGAGAATCCGACTGCCGGTGGGGCGGAGCCGGGTATGAATGATTCCATTCATCGGCGGGCCGCCGATGAGCCGGCTGAGGAGATACTTTCTCCGGTCCGTACCGTGCGCGGAATCCCACGTTCCATGTCGTATTCCCCCAGGGAGTGGTGAGGCCGGGCGGCCTCGGCGGCGGGCGAATCAGTGGTGCGAATATAATGGTCATATTGGCCGGAAATGAACGGTATCCGCATGTGAGGTATGGCACCCTGGCGGCTGATTTATATCAATAGATCCGGCCTGGGAAATTCTGTACCGACTACTGCCTTATCATACTGTATCCGTTGATGTCGGGCGACAAAATGGGCGGAAAACGCCGACTGCGCAGCGGCGGGCCATGACCTTGGGTCTATCCGATGGATCTTCGATCGCTTCGCCCCCCACCCGAACGCTTCGAGTTCGTGCGGGTCCCTGCTCTCGATGCCCAGAAGGCGCATCGACCGATATCCATCGGGCGCTCTAACCGGTCCGCAGATCGAGGGTGAGTGCTTCTACGGTGAGTAGCGGGACGAGGCCGGGATTGGCCGCCAGGGTCCGCCGACACCGCAGGACGGCCTCGAGTCGACGCAGCGTCTGCTCCGGGGTGGACGTCCGCGCCTCCTCCGCCACGGCAACGCCGTGGTCCGGGTGAATCGCCTCGACCGGTGCGCCGAGCTGTCGCACCAGGACGTCGCGGTACCAGCCGGCGAGGTCGAGCAGGGCCCGGTCAAGGGAGTCCAGGACGGTCCGTCGTCCACGGCTCTTCTGTGTCTTCTCCAGCTCCTTGAGAGCTCCGGCGGCGCCCCGGACGGTCAGGGCACGGGCCTTTGCACCGGGCTTCGGCGCCCGAGCGCGTTTCGCCGTCGTCCCGGCGGATGTCGCACCCACACCGAGCGCGGTCTTCAGAGCGTCGGTCTCAGCGTCGTCGCGGGTCGTGTTCGCCGCTTCGGCGTCGGCGTTCGCCGCCGCCACCAGGTCCGCGGCCGCGGCGAGACAGTCCCCGGTGCGTTGCAGGCGGGTCGGGAGGCGCAGCACCTCGGCGCGCCGGAGCCGCGTCGCCTCGTCGGTGGCCAGCGCCCGGGCTCGGTCCGCATCGCCCATGGTCGCCTGGGCCGCGAGCCGGGCCTGAGCAGGATCCACCCCGTCGTGCTCCAGCATGCCGGCGACCTGCGCGGGGGTGGGAAGGCGCAGCGCGACCACCCGGCAGCGGGACCGCACGGTCGGCAGGACGTCGTCGACCGACGGTGCGCACAGCAGGAACACCGACCGTGTGGCGGGCTCCTCCAGCGCCTTGAGCAGCGCGTTGGCGGCCTGGTCGGTGAGCCGGTCGGCGTCCTCGAGCAGCAGGACTCGCCAGCGGCCGGATGTCGGTGCGCTGGCTGCATCGCGGACGAGCTCCCGGATGTCCTTGACTCCCAGCGACAGGCCTTCTGGACGCACGGTGCGCAGATCGGCCGCGGTGTCTGTCAGTACGGTGTGACACCCGTTGCACTCACCGCATCCTGGGGGTGAATTTTTGCAGTTCAACGCCGCGGCGAAGGCGCGCGCCGCCATCGAACGCCCAGCGCCCGCGGGGCCGGTGAACAGCCATGAATGCGTCATGCTTGCACGGGCCGCGGGACGGGCATCAGTCGCGGTCACCCCGGCGGCCGCGCTGGCCGCGCCCGCGAGGATCTCGACGACCGGAGCCTGGCCGATCAGGACATCCCAGACGCTCACCGGTCCATTGTCCGACTCCGCTGGTCGGCGGTTACCGGCGGGCCGTCCGGCGACCGGCGAAGCGCCGTCTGGACGGTTGGGAGACGGTTGGGAGGAGCTACCGGGCCGATGGGGCTCTCTTCGTTGTTGCGCGATCGGGCGGCATGTCGGGTGCTACGGATGTTGGTGGCACGGTGTTCGGTGGCACGGTGTTCGGTGGCACGGTGTCTATTGGCATGTTGTTCGGTGGCACGCTGTCTGGCCGCACGCTGTCTGGCCGCACGGTCTCGGCCGGTGTGGGCTGCATGTGTGGGTCCGCGGCGACCGGGTCGAGATCAGTGCGCAGCCGCTCGCTGATGACGTGGCGGATCTCACTGTGCAGTGTCTGCGGCGGCCGGTTCCCGTCGAGGACCACATAGCGGCCGGGCGCGCTGTCGGCGAGCCGGCGAAACCCGTCGCGCACCCGTTCGTGGAAGGCGACCTGTTCCGCCTCGATCCGGTCGAGGCCGGCCGTGGGCTTGGTCGCCGGCCCGGCCGGATCGACACTTGAGCCGACCGTACCGACCCGTTCCCGGACCCGACGCAGGCCGATCTCAGCGGGCAGGTCGAGCAGGATCGTGAGGTCGGGGACCAGGGCCTGGGTGGCCCACCGCGACAGCGCCGCGACCTCGTCCGCCCCGAGCCGGCGCCCGGCGCCCTGGTAGGCGATGGACGAGTCGATGAAGCGGTCGCTGATCACAATCGCACCCCGGGCCAGTGCCGGCTCGATGACCCGGGTGACATGCTCGGCGCGGTCCGCGGCGTAGAGCAGCGCCTCGGTGCGCGGGTGCAGCCGTACCGAGGGGTCGAGCAGCAGGTCCCGCAGCGTAGCGCCGATGGTGGTCCCACCCGGTTCGCGGGTGATCACAACTTCGCGTCCGGACGACGCCAACCATGATCCCAACCGTTTGACCTGGGTGGATTTGCCGGATCCCTCACCGCCTTCGAGGGCTACGAACAGACCGGCGTGGCGAGGGCGTAGCGGTGTGCTGCCACGGCCCAGCAGGGCGTTCCAGAGTTCGGGCAGGACTGCGATACCCGAGCGTTGGTCCATCTGCCGGTAAGCGAACAGGCCGACGGCCACCGCGAGCATGCCGGCGGCGAGCAGGACGATCGTGACCCCGTCGGCGCGGAGATGGACGCTGCCCCACAGGCTGATGCGGTGTGCTCCGATGAGGCCCACCAGCGCGGGCGCGGCGGCCAGCACCAGGAGCAGATCAATGCGGACCAGGGACTGGACCAGCGCGAATGTCCGCCCGCGCAGCTCGTCGCTCACCTCCGCCTGCAACAGAGTGTAGCCGGTGACCCACGCGATCCCGGCGAACATGCCGACGAGGACGACAACGACGCAGGCCAGCACGAGGTTGGGCATGACCGCCACCGCCAGCATGGCCACCCCGGCGGCGGTGACGCTCAGGCCGAAGAGACGGGAGCGACTGAAGTCACCGAGCAGCCGCGGTCCCAGCGCCATCCCGGCGGCAAGCCCCACGAACACCGCACCGAACAGGACGCCGTACGCGGAGTCACCGCCGCCCAGAATCTGGACGTAGAGTCGCCCGAGCGCCACCACGCACCCGGCTCCGGCGAACCCGCCGAGAATACCGATCACCAGACCGCGGACCAGCCGGTTGTGGCCGACGAACCGCCAGCCTTCCGTGATCGACGACCACAGGCCCAGATGCTGGTCGGTGCGTTGGTGCTCGGCCCGGCCGATCCCGCGTAGCCGGAAGATCACGATCGCTGATACCAGGAACGTCGCCGCGTTGAAGAAGAGTGCGAGGTCCAGCGGGGAGGTCTGAAAGAACGACACGCCGGACGCCAACGCACGCGACAGGGTGGCCAACAGTGAGAAGATCGCTGCACCCAGTGGCGCCGAGCCGTACGTGGTGATCAGACTCAGTGTGTTCGCCGCCGCGAGCCGGCGCGCGGGTACCAGGTTCGGCACGCTCGCGTCCTTGGCCGGGTTCCAGAACAGGCTCACGCACTCGATCAGGAGTGACGCGATGAGCAGCCAGGTCAGCGTCCCAACCAATGGGATGGACAGGAACAACCCGAATCGCAGGATGTCCGCGACGACCATCGTCAACCGCCGGTCGAGCCGGTCGGCCACGACACCGGCGAACGGTCCGAGGATCAGCGCGGGCAGCAGTCGGACGATCAGCACGGAGCCGATGGCGAACGCCTTGTCGGAGAAGCTCGCTCGCAACGAGCTGGCCAGGGCCGTCGTCGCGAGCAGGCCCATCCAGTCACCCAGGCTGGACAGGGCCAGCGCCAGCCAGAGCCGGCGGAACTGCGCGATCCGCAGGACCGCGCGAAAATCTCCTTCGGTGTGCTGATGCGGATCATCAGGGCTGGCGAGTGGCGCCGTGCTGCCGGTAGACGGCCCGCCGACATCCGACGACACCAGTGGGGTCGTCTGCGAGCGTGGCGGGCCGGCGTCGCCGTCTACCGGAATGCCCATCAGTCCGTCCGGCGCGGCTGGGTTGACGGGGCGCTGGACGTGCCGGCGTCCGGTCCGGTCGTGGTCTTCTCGGTGGCGGCCTTCTTGGCCGGGGTTTTCCTGGTGGTGGCCCGTTTCGTGGTGCCGGTCTTCGGAGCGGCCGGCTCCTTGCTGCCTGATCCGGCGGCGCTGCCTGATCCGGCGGCGCGGGCCGTCCGCCGTCTGGGCGTCGCCGGTCCGCGGGCCCGGCGGTCGGCGAGCAGTTCGGCTGCCCGTTCCACGGTGATCGACGCGACCTCATCGCCTTTGCGCAGGCTCGCGTTTGTCTCACCGTCGGTGACGTACGGGCCGAACCGGCCCTCACGCAGCACCATCGGCGCACCGGTGGCAGGATCTGCGCCCAGTTCGCGCAGGGGCGGGCTCTGCGCGGCTTGCCTGCGTCCCCGTGCCTTCGGCTGGGCGATCAGCGCCAGTGCCTCATCCAACGTCACGCTGAACAGCTGCTCCTCCGACTCCAGCGACCGGCTCTCCGACCCCTTCTTGACGTACGGTCCGTACCGGCCATTCTGGGCCGTCACCTCTTCGCCGTCCTGGGCAACGCCCAGTGATCGGGGCAGGGTGAGCAGCTTGAGGGCTTCGGTGAGGGTGACCGTCTCGGGGGACATCGTGGCCAGCAGGCTCGCCCGGCGCGGCGGGTCTTCGTCCGTGCTGACGTACGGACCGAAACGTCCGATCTTGACAGTGACGGCCGCGCCGCTGGCCGGGTCGGTGCCAAGGGGCCGGTCCCCGCTCGGCGCGCCGAGCAGCTCCATCGCCCTGGCCACGGTGAGTTCGTCTGGAGCAAGATCTTCGGGGACGCTGGCCCGCTGGTCGCCGTGTTGGACATACGGGCCGTATTTGCCGACTCGGATCATTACGGGTTGGTCGTCGTCCGCCGTACCCAGCGGGATCGAGTTCACCTCGCGGGCGTCGATCTCCCCGAGCCGCTCGCTGACCAGGTGCTTGAGGCCACCCGAACGCGCGACACCGCCGGGCTGGCCCGCGTCCGAGCCGAAGTAGAAGCGGGTCAGCCAGTCGATCGACGCCGACGTACCGGCCGCGATGGCGTCGAGATCGTCTTCCATCGAGGCGGTGAAGCGGTAGTCGACCAGCCGGCCGAAATGGTCTTCCAGCAGGCCGACGACAGCGAACGCGACGAAACTGGGGATCAGCGCGCTGCCCTTTTTCCACACGTAACCGCGGTCCTGGATCGTCCCGATGATCGATGCGTAGGTGGACGGTCGCCCGATGCCGAGTTCCTCGAGGGTCTTGACCAGGCTCGCCTCGGTGAAGCGCGGCGGCGGGTTGGTGGTGTGCCCGCGCGGGTTCAGCTCGCGGGTGGCCAATCGGTCGCCCTGGCGGACGTCTGGCAGGCGGCGTTCACGGTCCTCAAGCTCCGCATCGGGGTCGTCAGCACCCTCGACGTAGGCGCGCAGGAAGCCCGGGAAGGTGATGACCTTTCCCGATGCCGAGAACTCGGCGTCCTCCCCGGCGCTGGATGCCCCACCGAGCCGGATCGTCGCCGACGTACCGAGGGCGTCAGCCATCTGGCTGGCGACTGTCCGCCGCCAGATCAGTTCGTAGAGCCGATAGCCGTCGATGTCGTCCCGGAGCGCGGTGCGCACCTCACCGGGGGTCTGGAAGTGATCCCCGGCCGGACGGATCGCCTCGTGCGCTTCCTGGGCGTTCTTGACCTTCTTCGTGTAGGTGCGGGGCCGCTCGGGCACGTACTGCGGCCCGTAGAGACTCCGGGCCTGGTCCCGGGCGGCGGCGAGCGCGGTTTCGGACAGGTTCGTCGAGTCCGTACGCATATAGGTGATGTAGCCGTTTTCGTACAGCTTCTGTGCCACCTGCATCGTTCGTTGGCTGGAGAAGCGCAGTTTGCGGCCGGCCTCCTGCTGCAGGGTGGACGTCATGAACGGCGGGTAGGGCGAGCGGCGGTACGGCTTGGTCTCCACCGACCGGACCGTGAAGACGGCGTCGGCGAGCCGGCCGGCCAGGGCGCGCGCCGCGGGCTCGTCGAGCCGCACCACGTCCGCGGAGGTGAGCTCGCCGGAGGCGGCGAAGTCGCGTCCGGTGGCCAGCCGGCGGCCGTCGAGCGCGACCAGGTTCGCCGGCAGTGGAGTGGCGTCGGGTGCCTGGGCGGCTGCGGCCCGGCCCTGCGAACCACCCTCACCCGTGGCCAGCGCACCGAAGACACCTTCGATGTTCCAGTACTCGGCCGAGGTGAAGCGCATCCGGGCGCGTTCGCGTTCCACCAGGATACGGGTTGCCACGCTCTGAACCCGGCCCGCCGACAGCCTCGGCATCACCTTCTTCCACAGCACCGGGCTGACCTCGTAGCCGTAGAGCCGGTCGAGGATTCGCCGCGTTTCCTGGGCGTTGACGAGGTTCTCGTTGATCTCGCGCGGGTTGTCCACCGCTCGCTGGATGGCCTGCGGCGTGATCTCGTGGAAGACCATTCGCTTCACCGGCACGGTCGGCTTCAGCGTCTGCAGCAGGTGCCAGGCGATCGCCTCGCCCTCGCGGTCCTCATCTGTGGCGAGGTAGAGCTCGCTGGCGTCCTTGACCAGGGCTTTGAGCTTGCTGACCTGGGATTTCTTGTTGGGGGTAACGACGTAGAGCGGCGCGAAGCCGTTGTCGACGTCCACCCCGAGCCGCGCCCACGGTTTGCTCTTGTACGCGACCGGCACCTCCTCGGCGTTACGCGGCAGGTCCCGGATGTGCCCGATACTGGACTCGACCTGCCAGCCGGGGCCGAGGTATCCGGCGATGGTCTTCGCCTTCGCGGGCGACTCGACGATCACCAGCCGGGTTCCGGTCGTGGTGGGAGTGCTCGTCGAGGTGCCGGATCGGCTACCACGCGTGTTCGTACGTGTGCTGGGACGGGACGCGGCGCCGTTGCCGGACATGTCCGTGTCCGTCTGGGCGTCCGTCTGGGCGTCGGTGTGGGCGTCCGTGTGGGGCGCGGCGCCGGTGTCGAAAGCCGTGGGTTCGACGACGGGTGTCGATGACCCGGCGCTCGACCGGCGCGTCCCGCTGTTTGTCGGCTTCGTGCGCGGGGGCACTTCTCTCCTCGTTGCAGGGGGGTGGTTCGACTTCGGCATTGCGGCTCGTGGTGCGTCGGGTGTGCTGCGTCGGGCGTGGTGCGTCGGGCGTCCTGCGTCGGGTGTGGTGCGTCGGGCGTGGTGCGTCGGGCGTGGTGCGGACGGCTGAATCGCCGGTGGAAACCGGCCCTGGGCTCATTGCCAAGCCCCGGGTCCATGTCTCGACAGTAGGTCGACACGCACCGGTATGTCAGCCGGCCGCGCGGCGGCCCCTGCGGCGTCCGGTGTTGTGGACGCCGCAGGTGACCGTACGCCGTGTCGCGCCCACAGGTCTGTCGGTGTCCGACCAGGCGGCCTCGAACCGCTCTTAATCGCCGCCGGTGGATAGCCGCGCTCCGCGATGGTGGTGGTTGCGCCTCCGACCGTGGGCCGGGCGGAGGCCGTCGAAGAGATGGGCTACACCGTTGCCTTTGGATTGGCGGCTGCGCGCTGTTCGGTCACTGACGGTACAACCGCCAGGGCGGTACTGCGTCGCTTCGAATAGATGATCACTGCGGCAATCACCGCGACAACCACGAGTGCGATGGCGATCCGGAGTGGTTTGTTCTCGCCAGCACCAACCGAGTACTTCACCACAGATGGTGCGATCAGCAGGCTGACCAGGTTCATTACCTTGATCAAAGGATTGATTGAAGGCCCCGCGGTGTCCTTGAACGGATCACCGACGGTATCGCCGATGACCGTGGCGGCGTGGACATCGGAACCCTTGCCGCCGTAGTTGCCGTCCTCGACGAATTTCTTCGCATTATCCCAGGCCCCACCGGAGTTCGAGAGAAAGACGGCCATGAGGACGCCGCCGGCGATCGCTCCGGCAAGGTATGCACCCAGTGGCGGGTAACCGAGGCCGAAGCCAACTGCGATCGGAGCGAGAACCGCAAGCGTGCCTGGAGTGATCAACTCCTGTAGGGAGTCCCGGGTGCAGATGTCGACGACAGCACCGTAGTCGGGCTTCTCGGTGCCGGCCATGATCCCTGGCTTCGTTCGGAACTGGTTACGTACCTCCTCGACCACCCGCCCCGCGGCGCGTCCGACCGCATTGATCGCGAGTCCGGCGAACAGAAACACGACCGCGGCACCGATGATGAGTCCGACCAGCGCATCGGGGTAGGCGATATTGAGGGTACGCGAGCCCTCGACAGTCCGGCCGGCGCTGATGAGTGCCGCGTTGACCGTGTCGGTGAACGATCCGAACAAGGCGGTGGCGGCCAGCACCGCGGTGGCGATCGCGATGCCCTTGGTGATGGCCTTGGTGGTGTTACCGACCGCGTCGAGGGATGTGAGGATCGCGGCACCCTCGCCGTCCGCGGCTGCACCGGACATCTCGGCAATGCCCTGGGCGTTGTCGCTGACAGGCCCGAAGGTGTCCATGGCGATGATCACTCCGACTGTCGTCAGCAGGCCGGTGCCGGCCAGAGCTACGGCGAACAGTGCCACCGTGGTACTGCCGGATCCGAGCAGGTATGCGCCGAACACCGCCGCGCTGATGAGCAACGCCGAATAGACGGCTGACTCCAGCCCGACCCCGATGCCGGAAAGAATGTTGGTGGCGGGACCGGTCGTGGACGCCTTCACGATGTCCTGGACCGGTCTGCGGTTGGTTTCGGTGAAGTATCCGGTGAGTAGCTGGATGGCTGCGGCCAGCACGATGCCGATGAGGACTGCGGTGATCGCGATGAACCGCGGGTTGCCGCTCTGGCTGCTGTTTTCAAGACCGGGGAAACCGGAGAAGCTGTCCGGCAGGTAGGCGAACGAAACGATGATGACCCCGACGGCGGAGACCAGGGCCGAGATGAAGAAGCCCCGGTTGATCGCCGCCATGCCGTTGCGGTCACCGGCGCGGGGGGCGACCGAGAAGATTCCGATGATCGCGGTGAGTACGCCCACAGCCGGCACGAGCAGTGGGAAGACCAGTCCGTTTTCGCCGAAGGCCTTGACTCCGAGGATCAGCGCGGCGACCAGCATCACCGCATAGGACTCGAACAGGTCGGCGGCCATGCCGGCGCAGTCACCGACGTTGTCGCCCACGTTGTCGGCGATCGTGGCCGCGTTGCGCGGGTCGTCCTCGGGGATGCCCTGTTCGACCTTGCCGACGAGGTCGGCTCCCACGTCCGCAGCCTTGGTGAAGATACCTCCACCGACTCGCATGAACATCGCCAGCAGCGCGGCGCCGAACCCGAATCCCTCCAGGACCTGCGGGGCCGTATCACGAAATGCCAGCACGACGACCGCCGCTCCGAGCAGCCCAAGACCGACCGTGAACATCCCGACCACGCCGCCGGTGCGGAAGGCGATCCGCATGGCGGCGCGCTCCCCCTGGTGGATGGCTGCGGCGGCGGTACGGGTGTTCGCCCGGGTGGCAAGCGACATGCCGACGAAGCCGACAAGCGCGGAGAAGACAGCCCCGAGGACGAAGAAAACCGAACGTCCCACCCGGGCGCCGGTAGTGTCCGCCGGCAGCAGTAGCAGCACGAAGGGAATCACGACGACGAAGCCCGCCACTGTGATGAACTGCCGGCGCAGATAGGCTACGGCGCCTTCCTGAACAGCGCGACCGACTTCGATCATCTGGGGGCTTCCCTGGCTCGCGGCGAGCACCTCGCGGACCAGGTAGCCGGCAACTACCAATGCGATCGCTGCGACGGCTGCCACACCAGCGACCAGTCCGAGCTGACCTCCGCTAAGTTCAATGGCGACAGCACTTGGCTTCGTACCTGCCTCGGCTTGGAGCGGGACCATGGGCCCTCCCGGTCAGGTCGGTGCACCCTCCGTGTTCGCCCGGTGCCATTATGGCGTCGCGATGGGCGTGCACGGCCCGACGTCGCACCTGACGACGTCACCGAGGTCACCGTCCGGGTGTGAAGGGACGCCGGGCATGCGCATACGTCGACGCATGGGGTGCGATTGCCGGCATGACTGCCGGCTGGGACAGGCCCGGGTGGTCACCCGGCCCGCTGTCGCACCGATATACGGCAACTAGCGCGCTGGCCCGCGTTCCCCCCGAACCTCCGTCCGGTACCATGGGGAGCACTCACGGCATCCCACCCGGTCTGATCGACCGAGTGTGCGATGCGGCGCAGTCTATCCATACGGCTGTAACACGCGCTCGCTTTTCGAGTGACCCCGGTGGGTGAATGTTACGGTTTGACACGTGGCGCAGGTCATTCGGGTAGCTATGGTGGATGAAGCTGTCGAGGCAAAGCTGTGCACTGGCTCGTCTGGTGGTCCGGGACGGCCTCGGCGGTGGCGGACCGGGGTCAGATCGCCAGGATCGATCTGTCCGCCGTCTTACTGATCGGCCAGCGCATCGTGACAACCGTTCCGGCCGAGTCTGGCCGCGCGGCAATGGTGACGTCATCCACCAGGCCTTGGATGAGGGCGAGACCGAGCCCGGTGGGAACCACCGAGGACAGCTCGTCGCTGATTTCATCGTCGGCCTGAGCGCAGTCGATATTGATCAGTGCTGGCGTGGAGACCCGACCGTCGGGGTGAGCGGGCGAAATCTGGCCACCTCCCGGCCCACAGTCGGACACCGATACTTCGAACACGTCGTCATCATCACCGATCCGGACGATCACGAGGGCCTGTGGGTCGAACCGGCGGTTCACGCTGACGGCCCGGGCGCACGCTTCGCCGACCGCGAGCTTGACCTCGTCCATGAGCTCGTCGGGTACCCCCGAACGTCGACTGACTGCACCCGCGATCATCCTGGCTGTGCGGACATGGCCCGGCAGGGCGGCGAAGCGCAACTCGACGGTGGCCATGCGTCGCTTACCTGCCTCTCGATGCGGAGATGGTGTTCTGGGGTAGTTGACCGTTCTGGCGTAGTTGGAATGACCGAGCATAGGACCGTCCGGCTTCCGACGCCTGGCAGGCCGCCTTCTGGATCATCGCCCGCATCGACCAATAGTCATCGGACAGGCCCTAGTCCTTCGCTGCGAGCGCTTCCTCGACGGAGGCATGGATGGGGAAGACCTTCGTCAGACCGGTGATCCGGAAGATTTTCAATATCCGTTCCTGGGTGCAGACCAGGCGCAGCGACCCCTCGTGTGCGCGGACTCGCTTGAGGCCTCCGACGAGTACACCGAGGCCGGTCGAGTCCAGGAATTCGACGCCTTCCATGTCGACGATGAGATGGTATGACCCACCCGACACGAGATCGATGAGCTGCTCGCGCAGCTTCGGCGCGGTGTAGACATCAATCTCGCCGCCCACGACGACGATCGTGAAGTCCCCTTCCACCCGGGTCGTGAGAGACAGGTCCACGGTTCCTCCTGGCGTGTGCTCCACAGCCGCCCGGTTGGACGGCTGACATCACGGCGCCACTACCCTCCCACGCTCGGATCAATCCGGCTCACCGCGACACAGTCGCCGCGTGCATCCGTCGCAATCCGACATCACATTGTGATCCATTTGTGTTCTCCTTGCCTGACACCGGTTGTGCCGTCGGTTGCTTGTCGTTGCCACGCAGTGGCGGTCCAACGGTTGTCACCGGCCGCGAGACCCGGTGGATGAGCACGTCCGCCGAGCCGGGGTATCCGGGTTCGGGCGTCCTGACCTACGCTGAGCTGCTGTGGGCGGAACCGTGGTGCCCGAAGACGCACCGGATCGCGGTGCGGTGATTCTTGATCGACTTTTTGCGGACGCCCGCCGGCGGCGGTGCGTGACACACGTGGAGCATGTACCGGCCCGGATTGGTACGCGGCTTCCCTGGCCGGTGTGGGCAGATCCCGTGCTGGTCTCACGGCTGCGTGCCGTCGGGATCGATGAGCCGTGGACCCATCAGGTGCGCGCCGCCGAGCATGCACATGGCGGACGCAGCGTCGTACTGGCGACCGGTACGGCGTCGGGTAAGTCGCTGGGATACCTCATGCCCGTGCTCAGTGTCCTGCTGGCCCAAGCGTCGGCCCGGGCGCTTTATCTCGCTCCCACCAAGGCACTGGCGCACGACCAGCTCCGCGCTGTTCGTGCGCTCAACCTGACCGGAGTACGCGCCGCCACGTACGACGGCGACACATCCGCGTCCGAACGTGACTGGGTCCGGGCTCACGCGACGTTCGTGTTGACCAATCCTGACATGTTGCACCACGGTGTGTTGCCGTCCCATCGGCGGTGGGCCGCATTCCTGCGGGGCCTTCGATACGTCGTGGTCGACGAGTGTCACGGCTATCGGGGCGTGTTCGGTTCCCACGTCGCACACGTACTGCGGCGGCTGCGACGGGTGGCTGCGCGGTACGGGTCGACGCCCGTGTTCGTGCTGGCATCGGCGACTGTCTCCGACCCGGGCCGCTCCGCTGGCCGCCTTACCGGGCTCGATGTCGAGGTCGTCGACGATGACGCCTCCCCGAGAGGCGCGACCCGGTTTGTGCTGTATGAACCTCCACTCGTCACCTCTTGGCGGCCGCCCGCATCGGCTGTGGTGGCGCCGACGCCCGGTGGGATGGGATCTGAAGGACACGGAGAGTCGCCGATCCATGGTCACAACGGTGCGCCGGTGCGCCGTTCGGCGACTGCGGAAGCCTCGGACCTGCTTGCCGATCTCGTCACCGACGGCGTCCGTACTCTTGTGTTCGTGCGGTCGCGCAGGGCGGCGGAAGTAGTCGCGCAGTTGGCCCGCCGAACGTTGTCGGACGTTTCGAGGGATCTCGCGGACCGGGTCGCGGCCTATCGCGCGGGCTACCTGCCGGAGGAACGCCGGGCGCTGGAGGCGGATCTGCGCTCGGGACGGCTGCTCGGGGTTGCCGCGACGAACGCTTTGGAACTGGGTGTGGACGTTACCGGGCTGGATGCCGCCATTATCACCGGGTATCCGGGCACTCTTGCCTCGTTGTGGCAGCAGGCTGGCCGTGCGGGTCGTAACGGTCAGGGAGCCGTTGCGGTCCTGGTCGCTCGTGATGATCCTCTCGATACCTATCTCGTGCACCACCAGGAGGCCGTGTTCGGTCGGCCGGTCGAGGCCACCGTGCTTGATCCTGACAACCCCTATGTGCTCGGCCCCCATCTCGAGTGCGCGGCCGCGGAACTGCCGCTGACCGAGGCCGATTTTGATCTTTTCGGGCCGGCTGCCCGCACCACGGTCGATGACCTGGTGCGTCGTGGCCGGCTCCGGCGTCGGCCGGCAGGCTGGTACTGGACCCACCGTTACCGACCTGATGTTGATATCCGTGGCGTTGGTGGTGCGCCCGTGCGGATCGTCGAGGCATCGACCGGGCGCCTGCTCGGGACGGTGGATGCCGCGACGTCGCACTCGACGGTCCACCGCGGAGCGGTCTATCTCCACCAGGGCAGTTTTTACGTGGTCATCGAGCTCGACCTTGACGTGGCGGTCGCCTTCGTTGAGGCGGACACGCCCGACTGGACGACGTGGGCCCGGGAGCTGACGGACATCAAGGTGCTGGACGTGGCCCGTTCCCGGACGGTAGGCGAGGTCGAACTGCAGCTGGGGACGGTTGAGGTCAGTAGCCAGGTAGTGGCCTACCAGCGGCGCCAGATCGTGACCGGACGGGTCGTCGGAGAGGAGCCGCTCGACCTTCCCCCACGGCATCTGCGTACCCGGGCAGTCTGGTACACGGTGACCGACGGGTTGTTGGCCGAGGCGGAGATCGACGAGGATGATGTCCCTGGCGCGGTTCATGCGGCTGAACACGCGGCGATCGGCATCCTCCCGCTGTTCGCGACATGTGATCGGTGGGACATCGGGGGAGTGTCCACCGCGCTGCATCCGGACACGGGCCGGACCACGGTATTTGTCTACGACGGCCATCCGGGTGGAGCCGGTTTCGCCGAACGGGGCTTTCTGCGCGGTGAACCGTGGCTCCGGGCGACTCGAGACGTGATCGCGGCTTGTGAGTGCACCGCTGGCTGCCCATCGTGCGTGCAGTCGCCAAAGTGCGGCAACGGGAACGAGCCGCTGGACAAGCCGGCCGCGCGCCGGTTGCTGGAGACCGTACTGCGGCAACTCGATCCGGCCGGACCTGGCCGGGACACGCCTTCGTAGGCTGTCAGCCGACGCCGCGACGGTGGTGCCGGCAATATCATTACTGCTGGCGCCGTCCCACGGGCCGGCGCGGGCTCGCGCAACCAGCGGTCCAAGGCCCCTGAGCGCGCCCGGAAGCTCGGTCGCCGCTGCGATTTCCACGGTGTCCCCCGATATCGTGCAGGACACGACACGGCCGTGGTTCGCGAGCCCGATGTCGCGTGCACGTGCGCACATGGACAGCGGGTCGCCCGATGGGTCGCCCGCGGCCGCGAGCGCGGCCATGTCGGCGGCGTTCGCGGCCCGCTGGCGACAGACCGCGATCATTGCGACCATCAGGACGGCACCGGTGAAGGTCCCGAGAACGAGGAATGCGGAAAGCATGAGGATGGTCGCCGAGCCCGTGTCGCCGGGGCGCTTTCGGCCCGGCGTGTGCCGGTCGTCAGATGCGCCGCGGTGCCGCAAGCTGGGGCGCCCGTACAGGTATGACCGGTCCATGCCGGTAGAATTCACTGTTCTTCCTCCCGCTGTAACCCACGGTTCAACAGAGGGTGGGTTTTGAGGTCCGATCAGATTGTTTCCGCTGATTCGAGCGGCGCTGTTGAGGACATCGTGATGTTGATTGCGGGCATGATTCCAGCGAGTCCCCCGGTTGCCCGGACACCTAAGCGGACCTGCACCACAACAAAATTGCCGCCGTGGGTGACAGATATTTCGGCACCGCGTGGTGCGGCCCTTCTCGACCACGAGCGCACTACTTCGTCGGTTTCTCCGCGAGCAGCCGCACGGGCTCCGACGCGAGCTGCCTCCGCGCATTGCGCCTGAACGGATACCGCGCTGAGAACCCAGATCGCAATCAGCAGCACGAGTATCAGGGACGGAATCGCGACCGCCAGTTCGGCGGTTGCCTGGCCGCCGTCGCGAGCCGTGTGCCGCTGGGCGGCAGCCATTGCGGGACATGGAACGCCAGCTACTTCGTGGTCTTCGGGCGTAGGTGGAAGATCATTATCATGCCTTATTCGGCTCATTGGCATCACCGGGGGCGTCGGTTTACGGATCATAGGTATGACCGAGCTCTCTTCGGTTTCAGGCCTCAGAAGGGAATCGACAACGCCCGGCTGACCACGTTGGCCAGCAGAGTGCGGGTTGCCGGACTGTGGATTACCGCATAGAGAACAGCGGCGAACCCGACCGCGGCAACCGTGCCCACGGCGTACTCCGCTGTCGACATTCCCGCGTCGTCTCGGCGTTTCCGAATAGATCTGAACCCGATGTTCCCGCCGTCAGCTCGAACCTGATGTGAGGCGCGTGCCGTCGATGGTGTGAGCAGCGCTACGAATATGCTGACCAGCAGCTGCGTCCAATGCTTCGTGATCAGATGGTAGCGTGCCGGGAGTGCGGACATGTTGGGTGACCTCCAGATCGACCGTTCCGGCCGGTGGCGGGAGCTCCGACTTTCGCTCGGAGTGTTTCTTTGATCCGTACAAGTATTATTTCCTGCGAATGCGTCGGTGGCGAGCGCGAATATCGTGCTGTGGATGACGGACTGTTATCCACAGGCCGGTTGGGCGTGGATCGCCGGGACAGAAGATTCACAACAGGTTCTGGCAGGTTGGCGTCTCGTGTCGCCGGACCTGGTGTGACCTGGTGTGACCTGGTGTGACACCGGCCGGGTTCGGCCGAACCCGACAAGCGCAGTTACAGCAGCGCCAGACCCGTGCCAGCCCCTGCCACGACGGGCACGACCCCCAACGCAATGAATGCGGGCAGAAAGCACAGCCCGAGCGGTGCTACCGCGGCGACTCCCGCTCGGCGTGCCGCGGCCAGGGCGCGCTCCTGATGCTGCGCGCGGGTCTGGTCTGCGAGTCGTTCAAGCGTCGCGGCCAGTCGGGCGCCGGAGTCC
>NZ_CAUVXL010000263.1:0-17055 GCF_963555915.1 Protofrankia sp. Cas4 | reverse complement strand
TACCCGACAACTCGGACAGCACTGACTCCTTGAGGCCGCGCTCGCCTGGCTGTGTGCAGCACCGTCTGCCTGCCCGCACCCGAGCCGACCACCCGCACTGCGGCTTTCGGTGTCGACTTGGGATGGCGTCGTATAGCCGACGGTTCGAACCGTGTCGCCCGCCGGGACGGCGCCTCCGACACGCAGCCGAGGTGCCCGAGCATCTCGGGTCGGGCGATGCTCGACCCGCTCATCGCCAGCGAGCGCGACCCGAACGTGCTTGCCAATCTCGCCCGCACCGGGATGCGCCGCAGACTCGACGTCCGACGCGACGCGCTCACCGGACGGTTCGACGAGCACCACGCCTTCCTGTACGCGACCATGCTGGGCCGGGGTGCGTAGGTCGTTGAGGCCATCCTGATGACCGGAACCACCTACCGCGAGCCGGTGTGAGCCGCAACAGTAGGTGGAATCGGTCATTATGATGACGTTTTCTACCTACGACGCCGTTGTATCTGGGTGTTCCGCGGAACACAGAACCTGACCACCGCCGGCCGTTCGACATGGACGGCGCCGGTTTTCGTGCGGCGGCGGGCGAGCATCGCGTCGGACTCGCGTACACGCACGAGCTGCGAGCCGTCCGGTAAGGTTTCGAGCACGGTCGCGGGCAGGGGTTTCAAGGCCCCGGCGTCCGTGCTGGCCTGCGCCGCGCGACGGGCTGCGCGCAGTCTAGCCGCCGTGCTCACCCGGCGTGTCGGCGGCCACTCCGTCCGCCTGCATGAACCGTAACAGCCCTCATTGTCACGAGTTCAACCTCAATAGGTCGCACAGTGCATTTCGGACGCGCCCAACCAGCTCTTCGTCGGTCATATCATCTGAATCACGAATTGATGGGTCGATCACGTAATCATCGAGAAGGTAGAAGACATCAGTGAGTATCCGATCGAAACGCTCTCGAACCCGCTCCTTCTCATCCAATGCATGACGACGAGCCGCCAGCCACGCATGTGCGAACTCTGGGCCAGACATCTTGGCCTCAATGAGTTCATGCATTAGTTCGAGCTGCCTGGCAATGCCGGTTCCAGGATCGACCTCAGACGGCGATGACCAGACACGCCGCCTCGGCTGTGACGCATCATCAGCCGAATTCCGAATCACCATAGATAACCATTATCGATAATTCCTGCAAACTGATTGTCGCCAAGACGATACACGGTCCAGAACTGCCCGGAATCCGCACGCAGCATGACCATCTTACTTGTTGCCGAATCAATGAACCCGACCGCTTGACCCTGACCCCGGTAGTTAAATCTGTAAATATTTGTTCCGTCGGCAGTCATGTGCGCTTTCATCGCATCTTGGAATGCGGCGAGGTTCGCCTTGTTTTTATTCCCGCCGATGCCGAAGTCCACAGCATGAGCATCGTACTTCTTATTCATAACCTTCGAATTTGAGAAGTCGGCCTTTTCTGCCCACTTTGCTGCGGCACCGCGGCTGCCAGTGGTGCACGGCGCGAGACCGAGGGGGTCGAGCTCCTGATAGGGGTTGGGGACATAGGTGTGGGGGTTGGGTGCGGGGGCCAGGCCGAGGGGATCGGTGGAGTCGTAGCGGGCGGTCTCGGGATCGTAGTAGCGATGATAGTTGTAGTTTGCGCCGACAGCGCATCCCCACAGCCACGGTAGGCCCGGGCCAACCGGGCCAGCCCGTCGGGCAGCTCCACCAACGCCTCGGTGAACGCCGGCGCGTAATCACCAGCCATCGCCAGCTCACCACCGCTACCCGCGATCGCCCGCAGGCGAGTGGTGTTGTGTTCGGCGACATCGGCCTGGTCCCGCAACCGGATGGCCATGCCCCGCACCGCATCCGGATCACCCGGAGTCGGATCACCCTCCAGGTCCAGAACACCCCAGTCACCCACCACGGCCCTCCCCGCATCGTCACCGACCACCGACCACCGACCACCGAAAGCGACCCACAGCCGCACAATCACAGCCCTATGCATAAAGTAATATATTGGAACATAATCAGCATCAATACTCCAGAAGATTGAGATCATTCCCGGCCTCGGGCGTGCTCGCCGGCCGACGCCCAGCCCGGCCCAGCCCGGCCCAGCCCGGCAGGTGCCCGCCGGCTGGCAGGCGCATCTGCACTGAGGGTGGGTACCGTCCGTCGACAAGATCGGCATGAGTTTGTCGTCAGGTACGCCTATCCGGCCAAAAACCGTACCTAACAACAAACAAACGCCGATCATCACCTCCATGAAGGGTCTCGCTCCGAGAGCCCGATTCAGAAGTCGATCATCTGGACCAGTCAAGCACGCCAGACCGTGATCAAATCGTCCGGGCCGACCGTCCGGATCGGCAGGCCTGCGACGACACCGTTCCGGCTGATGGCAAGCAACTCGGTGGCCGGACCGGCCCCCGGTACCGCCGCCGTATCACGGAGCAGGGTGACAGTCTCGTGCCGGTCACGAGGCTTCACCGTCTGCCATGTGATGCCGCCGGTGAACAGAATCCGGGTGACGGGGCCGGAGTGCGTAGGTCGTTGAGGCCATCCTGATGACCGGAACCACCTACCGTTCGGCCGAATGTCGTCCGACAGTAGGTTGAATCGGCCGTTATGATGACATTTTCTACCTACGATGCCGTTGTATACCGAACCTGACCACCGCCGGGACTGCGGCGGCGCGGTCACCCGAGCGCGGCGACGATGGGGGAAGGTCGACCGTCGAACGGATCCCCGGGGGTGCCGCGCAGACGAAGGGCACGGCGTTGACGGCGCGGTTCGCCGTGTATCCGGGCGACATGGCACCCATCCGCTCAAGAGGCACCGGAAAACGAATGTCGATGTCGAGCGGCGCGTCACCGTCGACCGAGATGTGCCAGCCGGTGGCGCGGACGTCCCACGAGGGATCGAGGCCGGTGGTGCAGTACCACATGGCCCGGAAACACAGCACCGGCCGACCGCCTCGGATACCCGACACCGTCATCCGTTGCGCGGCCTTGGTGTCGGCCTCCAGTGTGCCGGCGGCGATCCGGACCGCGCGCCGCGCGGTCGCGACCTACCCGCTCGCCTCCAGGGAGTCCAGCGGCATCGAAAGCGCATCGGCGAGTCGCGTTGCGAGAGATCTGCGAACTCGCTGATCGTCAGGTTGTCAAGCCGCCGCTGGATCGAGGTCAACACCAGCGGGACAGCCTCCGTGATGAACCCGGGACTGCTGCCGGTGCTGTGGATCGAGGTGCCACCGCGGTCGCATGCGGCCTCGACCCGCTCGCGAACCGCCGGATCGATACTGTCCGCACGATGGAACTCGCCCCGGGTCGTGACGATGTTCGCGCCCGCTGCCAGTAACCGGCAGACCTCGTCGATGTCGCAGGTGGCCGGCATGTACAGGATGCAGTCGGCGCCGAGCGCCAGGATCTCGTCGATGTCATGGGTCGCGACGACCCCGGTCGGGCCGAGCCCGCACAGCTCGCCGGCATCACGTCCTGCTTTGGCCGGCGTATGGACGTACACCCCGGCCACGGTCAGGTTCGGGTGCTCGATGACGGCCCGCAGCGCGCGGGTGCCGATGTTCCCGGTGACCCACTGGACGACCCGGTACTGCGGTGTGGCGTCCAATGCCCGTTGGCCCTCGGCCGCCCGTAACCCGTCGAGATCCCCTGCCACGTCGCCGCACCCTCCACTCTCCAGTGGAGAAAACGCTATTCTCCGAAAGCGAGATGGCCAATACCGATCCGCCTTCCCCCGCTTCATGGAGATGAACACCCGGCTGGAGGTCGAACATCCGGTCAGCGGGGTGGTCACCGGGATGGTCAGCGGGATCGACCTGGTCGCCGAGCAGAACCATGATCGCATATCCTCTGACCCGAAACCGAAACCGAAGCCGAAACCGAAGCCGAAGCCGAAGCCCCGACCGACGGAGGTGAACCGATGATCGGCGCAGACGACCACCGCCGTCGCATCGAGCAGCGTGGCCTGTGGTTCGACGAACTGGAGATCGGCGTTGTGTACGTGCACCGGCCAGGACGGACCGTGGGCGAAGCCGACAACACCCTGTTCACCACGTTGACGATGAACGCGCAGGCGCTGCACCTCGACGAGGCGTGGAGTGCCACCCAGCCCTTCGGTCGCCGCCTGGTCAACAGCATGTTCACCCTGTCGACCCTCGTCGGCCTGTCGGTCAACCAGCTCACCCAGGGCACCACCGTGGCCAACCTCGGCTTCTCCGACATCCGCTTCCCCGCTCCGGTCTTCCACGGCGACACCCTCTACGCCGAGACGACCGTGGTGGACAAGCGGCGCTCACGCAGCCGACCGGGCCAGGGCGTGGTCACCTTCGAACACACCGCACACAACCAGGACGGCGATGTGGTCGCGGTCGCCGTGCGTTCCGCGCTGATGCTGTGCTCCGACCCGGGCCCGGAGGTGAGTCGGTGACCACCGACCTGCCCGGACCGGCGCTGTTGTTCTGCCCCGCCGACCGTCCCGACCGATACGCAAAGGCGGCCACGGCGGCCGACGGCGTCATCCTCGACCTGGAGGATGCCGTCGCCGCCGAGAACAAACCCCGGGCACGTCAAGCGCTGCGCGAGACCCTGCTCGACCCGATCCGCACGATCGTGCGGATCAACCCGGCCGGCACCGACGACTACGCCGAGGACCTGGCGGTACTCGCCGACACCCCGTACCAGACCGTGATGCTCGCCAAGACCGAGACGGCCGAGCAGGTGGCCGCCCTCGCACCACGCCACGTCCTCGCGCTCTGCGAGACCCCGCGCGGGGTGCTGGCCGCACCGGCCATCGCCGCCGTCGGCAACACCGTCGGCCTCATGTGGGGAGCCGAAGACCTGGTAGCCGCGCTCGGCGGACGTTCCAGTCGGGACCCCAGCGGCCGCTACCGCCAGATCGCCATGCACGCGCGGGCCAGCGTCCTGCTCGCTGCCGGCGCCCACCTGCGCGTCGCCGTCGACTCCGTCTACCTCGACATCGCCGACCGGGACGGACTCGTCCGGGAGGCACAGGACGGGGCGGCCAGCGGATTCACCGTGAAGGCGTGCATCCACCCCAGCCAGGTCGCCGCCATCCGGCACGCCTTCCTGCCCTCGCCGGAGGAGGTCGACTGGGCCCGACGGGTACTCCAGGCCGCCCGGCAGGCGGCCGGTGTGTTCTCCTTCGAGGGCCGGATGGTCGACGCCCCCGTCCTGCGCCACGCCGAACACATTCTCGCCAACCATCCGCAGTGATGCCGGATCCCTGAGGGCCTGTCGTGACGCCGGGCGCTTCTAGGAGCGCCCGGCAACAGGGGCGTGGATCAAGGAGTGGGGCCGGGGTGCGTAGATCGCGAGGCGGAGGAGAAAGGCACCGGAGGTGTTGGGCGTCGACCGACGGAGCCGGGGTGCCCGCACCGCTTCCCGTTGTGCGGAGCGGTGGACGCCGCGCTTGGCACGACCAACGAAGTGCCGTTCTTCCACATGATCCACAGCGCTGGCGTCATGGGCCTCGCTGACGGCCCGACCGAGGTCCACAAGGTCACCGTCGCCCGCCAGGTTCTGCGGAACCACCGGCCGAGCGACAACCGCTGGCCCACGGAGCGGATCCCGAAGAAGGTGGAAGCCGCCAAGGCGACGTTCGCCGACTACCTCGAGCACGAAATGGGGAACCTGTGATTGACTTCGAGCGGCTTGCCGCCTGGATGGACGAGAACGACCTGCCCGGCAAGGGCGAGCCGCTCGAGCACCGCTTCCTGTCGGGCGGAACCCAGAACGAGATCTACGAGCTGCGCCGCGGCGAGAACCGGTGCGTCATCCGGATCCCGCCACAGAACGCGCCGGCCGATCGTGACGAGGGGATCCTCCGCGAGTGGCGGATCATCGAGGCGCTCGACGGCACCGACGTGCCCCACACCGAGGCCATCGCCATGTGCGCCGACACCTCGGTCCTCGGCCGCGCCTTCTACCTGATGGGCTTCGTCGACGGCTGGTCACCGATCGGCCGCAAGACCTGGCCGGCGCCATTTGACACCGATCTCGACGCGCGGGCCGGGCTCGGCTACCAGCTGGCCGAGGGCATCGCCCTGTTGTCGAAGGTCGACTGGGCGGCCAAGGGCCTGCACGACCTCGGCCGTCCGGACGGCTTTCACGAGCGCCAGGTCGACCG
Organism: Protofrankia sp. Cas4; assembly: GCF_963555915.1. Classification (NCBI taxonomy): domain Bacteria; kingdom Bacillati; phylum Actinomycetota; class Actinomycetes; order Frankiales; family Frankiaceae; genus Protofrankia; species Protofrankia sp. Cas4. Next base: position 10,917 of record NZ_CAUVXL010000263.1, on the reverse strand, counting down.
GTGGACGAAGTTCTTCGAGCGGATCAAGGGCCGTGAGCTCGAGGGCATGGACGTCGCCTCGGCGTGGCTGCGCGCCCACCGCCCGATCGACTACATCCCAGGCCTCATGCACGGCGACTACCAGTTCGCCAACGTCATGTTCGCCGACGGGGCGCCGGCCACGCTGGCCGCCGTCGTCGACTGGGAGATGGGCACCGTCGGCGACCCCAAGCTCGACCTGGGTTGGATGATCCAGAGCTGGCCCGAGGACACCATGGCCGAGGCAGCGTCTAAGGCCAGCTACGTCGACCTACGGGGTATGCCGAGCCGCTCGCAGGTCCTCGCGCACTACGCCGAGGTGTCGGGCCGGCAGGTCGACGACATCGACTACTACATCATCCTCGCCAAGTGGAAACTCGCCATCGTGCTGGAGAAGGGCTTCCAGCGGGCCGGGGACGACCACCAGCTGCAGGCGTTCGGGCCGGTGATCGTCGACACGATGAAGGCAGCGGCCGAGCTGGCCGAGACCACGGACTGACCCGGCCCGCGTCGGGGGGCGGCCGCAGTCCCCGGAACACCAACGGGGGCACCCGCTGGGCACGGCTGGACCTGCAACTGGGCACATCCTGGGACGCGGCCAAGCCCACCTTCACCACGGAGCGGGGCACCTACGACGACCTCGCCCAGGGTGTCGTCTCGGTCTCGTCGGCCCGGTTCAACGCCGCGGGCGACACCGCGGTCTTCGCCGCCATCCCGGCCACCGGCCCCAGTGACACGAAGACGAAGGACATCGTCCACACCATCCGCAAGGCAGTGCCCTGAGCGCGACCGGCAGGGCACCGCGCAATACACAGCCCGCAACGATCATCAGCCCGGCCGGCGGAGGGGTACCGTCATGACCAACAGTTCGTCCAGCACAAACCACCGGCAACCGGCCGGTATCGACCCCACCGTGCCGCACTCGGCCAGGGTCTGGAACTACTGGCTTGGCGGCAAGGACCACTTCGCGGCGGACCGCGAGGTCGGTGACCGCATGCTTGCTCTCATGCCCGACCTGGTCGACTCCGCTCGCGCAGACCGGGCCTTTCTGGGTCGTGCCATCCGCTACCTCGCCGGTGAGGCGGAGGTTCGTCAGTTCCTCGATATCGGCACCGGGCTCCCCGCCGCCGACAACACCCACGAAGTCGCCCAGACGATCGCACCGGAGTGCCGCGTCGTCTACGTCGACAACGACCCCATCGTCCTGGTGCACGCCCGCGCACTGCTCACCAGCGTCCCGCAGGGCGTCACCGACTACCTCGACGCAGACGTGCGCGACCCCGACCTGATCCTGCAGGCTGCCGGCCGGACGCTGAACTTCGATCAACCGATCGCGCTCATGCTGGTGGGAATCCTGTGCTTCGTCACGGACGACGAGGCACACGCAATCGTGAATCGACTTCTCGACGTCGTACCGTCGGGCAGTTACCTGACGATCGCCCACCCCACCTCAGAAGTGCACGGCGAGGTGATGGAGAACGCCGTACGGGACTGGAACGAAGACGGCCCCTACCAGCTCATCCTCCGCAACAGCGATGAGATCGCCCGCTTCTTCGACCGCATCGAGCTGCTGGAACCCGGCGTGGTTTCGTGTTCGCAGTGGCGCCCCGAGCCCGGCGATCCCCATGCCGACATCAAGGTGGCCCAATTCTGTGCCGTCGGCCGGAAGCCCTGACGCAGTGCCCTGCACACGTCCGCTCGATTTTGTCACCGGATGCCGTAGGCATCGTGCGGACGCCTGATGTTGCCTAGGCGATGCAGATACAGCATGACCTGCCCGAAGGATCCCAGCACACCGACTTCAGTGTAAGGAATGTCTTTCGACCTACAAAAATCCTGAACTATCGGACGCACAAGGCGAAAGTTGGAGCGGGGCATCCGAGGAAAAAGGTGGTGCTCGATCTGGTAGTTCAATCCCCCCGTCGCCAGCGATACCAAACGCCCTCCGCGAATGTTTCGCGAGCAGACTACCTGACGGCGAACAAAATCCATGTCGTCGTTGTCGTACGTTGGCATCCCCTTGTGATTAATTGCGAATACGCAGCCGAGATAGATGCCGAAGAGGCCCTGCTGCACAGCAAAAAATACCAGCACCTTCCACGGCGACAGCACGGCGATGAGCATGCCGCTGTACGCCAGAAAGTGCATGAACAGCAGAACTGCTTCAGGCGTTCGCCCCCTGGGCTTGAAGCCGGGTATGGCGAGCGCGCTCTTTATGTGCATTGATACAGCCTGAAACGACAACAGCGGCAGGAATGCGAAGGCTTGGACGCGCCGCGGCAGATACCGAACAGTGTCGTGCGAGCCGGCCTGACTCCAGGTCATCAGCATGAACTTGTTGGTGAGGTCGGGGTCCCGCTGCTCGTGGTTCGGGTAGGCATGGTGCCGAAAGTGGTTCGGCGCCCACCATCCATAACAGATTCCGATGGCCAGGTTGGCGTGCAGGAGGCCGATTCTCCGATTCGCCGATCGGCTCACGAGTATCTGGCTGTGGCTTGCATCGTGCGCAAGGAATGCGGTCTGAGTGAATGAGATCGCAAGAATCACCGCGGTTACGATCTGCCACCAAGAATCGCCGAGCAGGACGAAAGCGCTCCAGGTGACCAGATAAAGCGCGACGTTTGCCGCGATCAAGGTTCCATACGCTCCGTAACGCGGCTTCAGCAGACCCGCCGCTCGCACTTTTTCGAGCAACTCGATATAATCGCTTTGAATTTCCCGTTCTGGTCGAAGAGCGATGGCGGATTCCGCAAGACCTGTCTCACCTGAATTACGCAAGAAACGTCGACCTCCCGCCGGAGCATACTCCATAGAGTGACACACGAGAAGCCTCGTGTTTTGAAACGCTCGTATGTCCTGATACCGTCTCGCGCAAACGGGCGCTTCAACTTTCGGTCTCGACGTCGCCGTGCTGGATGAGGGCCGGTGGAGAGCTGCATGTGCGAGCCTACAGTAACGGTTCTAGCACCCGCCGGTTGACGACGGGCAGACCTGGGGTGTGCTTCAGGAGTCCGTTCGGGAAGCCATTCGTTGATCAATGCGATGGCGACGGTGAATTCGTGACGGAAAGCGACCGAATCATACTGATCCGTGAGTCACCCCTCGCAACCGGGCTCAGGCCGTCGGAGGGCGCGCGGTCAGACGAGCATGGGCATGACGGCGCCCCATGAGCAGACCGGTGTATCCGACGACGGTCACCAGCACCGCAAGAGCCTGCATGAGGGGGTTCAACCCCTTCGGATACAGCTCACCCTTGATATAGTGATCAATGAACCCTCCCGGATAGACCTGCTCAGCTCCCATCCGCCGCAGGTACTTCTCCAGCCACGTCAGCGGACACGGGAAGCCGATCCCGACGATCAGCACGCCCCACAGCGCCGCGGGGACGTGCAGCCACAGCAGCCCCGGCCATCGCCAGACGAGCAGCCCTCCCACGACGACAAAGATGATGAACGTGACGTGGACGGCCACCACGAGATCGGCCAGCAACCGGTAGCGCATCATTCCTTCCCGGCGGTCTGCGGCATACCACGCGAGTCGGCCTGCTGCACCTGCCGCACCCGGTAGTCATCCTACGCACTCACGCAACCGTGACGCAGAACCGGCTCAGCGGGATCCCCACGTCAGACGGCCCTCGGTATTCCCGAGTGCATGCGTTGGCGCACCTCGTCGGTGCACTCACCCATTTCATCCGCCGGCGGCACGAGGCGGATGCCTCCCACCAAGACCGGAGGAAGGTCCAGGGCGCCCTCGTCGGCAAGATCGACATGGCGGACCTCCTCACCGAACAGGACTTCCAGGAAGGCAAGCATGCCCGCATCGATGCCGTTGCCCGGAAATACGACCCATCCGCATGATCACTTATACCGCATCGGTGCCTTGAAGACCGTCCCAGGACCACCGGGGAACGGGCAGGCCCGGAGCCACCTGGGAATCACGCGGCGAGTACGCCAGCACGTCGCGCACAGCCCACTCCATGTACGACCGTAGGACGGCCCGGAAATCAGTGTCATCGGGAAGGCCCGCATCATCAGCCGCCTGCACGAAACACCGGATGAATCTTTCTCCCAGGTCGTCCTGGGCGCCCGCGCCGGCGTGGATGTCAAGCATCGCCGAATGACCGCCGCAGGACAGCGAGTACAGCGCCGGGCCACCGAACACCTCGGCCCAATAGCCGGCCAGCCTCGCCACGTGCTGGGGATGGCCGGGATGGGAGAACGGATGGTTCAACACCGGATCCGCCAGGCAGCGCTCGTGGTGGGCGGCCGCAAGCGCCAAGAACGCCGACTCGCCACCGGCGAACTCAAAGATCGATGGGCGTGACATACGCACTACTGTGAACCGTGACCGCGCAACGCCGCCACCCCCACGGATGTGGCGCACCCGGTACAGGGATCGCAACCACCGTGAGGCCGTCGATGCCGGAAAAATCGGCGGGATTGCACATGTACACCGGTAGATCATTAGACAGGGCCGTGGCTGTGATCATGGCGTCGTACGCGCGAGCGGAAGGCTTGCGGCCAGCGTGACCGCGGTGAGGACGGCAGCCGCGTGTCGTTCGTCGCGGACGAGTTTCGGGCACCGGCAGGCGTTGCAGCGCCCCGCCGGCTACGGGATCAGCGTCTTGGCGAGTGCGCGCCACTGGTCGATCGGAATGGTCTCTGGTGAGCCTGTGGTAACGCTTACGGCGACGTGATCGGCCCCTGCCCGCACATGTTCAGAGACCCGTGCCGCGACCGCGTGGACGTCGCCCCAGGCGACGAGGGCGTCAACCAGCCGATCATCGAGGTGGGTGATCTCGTCCTCGGTGAAGCCCATCCGGCGGAAGTTCGCAGGGTAGGCGGGAACCGTGCTCAGAAAGCCGAGAGGTCCGCGGGCGATCCCTCGCGCGCGGCCGGGATCTGTGTCGAGGACGACGAGCTGTTCGATGGCGAGGGTGGTGTCCTCGCCCAGCAGCGAGCGGGCCCGGACGGTGTAGTCGGGGGTGACGAGGACGGGAAGGGCACCGGCCGCGCAGCGGCGGGCCAGTTCGAGCATGCGCGGCCCCAGCGCCGCCAACACACGCGCGGTCGCCGGGACGGCGCCCAGCGCATCGAGGTACGCGGTCAACGTCTGCACCGGCTTCGCCCCATGCGCGCCACCGAGACCAACGACGAACCGACCCGGATGGGTGGCCTCCAGGTCGGTGTACAGGGCCGCCACAGCCTCCGGTTCGAACCGGTCGACGGAGATGATCCCGCTGGCGACCCGGACTGTCCGGGTCGCACGCACGAGATCGGCGATCTGCCCGAGACCACCGAGCGGGCCGCCCGTCAGCCAGATCGTCGAATAGCCCAGGTCCTCCAGCTCGACCGCTGCGTCGAGGAGCCCATCCGCTGCGGGACTCAGGACCGCACCGACCGGTCCCAGCTCGATCTTCGACATCACACTTCGCCTCCAGCCACACAGGTCACCCGACGGAAGGCCACAACAGGGCCACGCGCCGGGATGTTCCGAGGCAGGCTGCGGTCGGCGCTGGCGTCGACGCATCCATCAACCTTGGCTGATCACGGACCCGACGAATGCGGCAGCATCCACATGTCCGGCCTTGTGGTGGCCAGCTCGTGTGTCATGTTTCGTAGCCACTTCGACCCATATTCGATCATAGTTCGGCCGTCACGATACTGGCTCGTGCGGCGAGGACGGACACAATGTCGTGGTGGTTGAGGTAGGCCACTACCCGCCACCGGTCATCATACCGGCGCAGAAGAAAGGCCGATGACAGCGTCAGCTCGCCACCCGCGATGTGGTTCGCGTCGAACTGGACGCTCCATGTAGTTTCGACCAGAGTGTGAAGCCCGTCAAGCGATGTCTCGGACAGGCCGGTGAGCGTCGTGCCGGTCGCTCCCACAGATGCAAACAGACGTTCCCGGAGAGGCAGGGTCCGTACGAAGTCCTCTCGCGTCACACAGGTTGCGTGGGACGGGTCGAGGCTGAGGAACTCCTCCGCGAACATGTCGGAAAGTGCGGCGGTGTCGAGCATGCGGCTTGCATGCTCGAACCGTGCGAAGAAGCTCTCCACGGCGGGCCGGATCGAAGTGGGCATTGCATGACTCCCGATGTCGTGGATTGGGTGTTTCTTCAGAGGACGTCTGCGAGGCGGCTAAGCAGCGGAACGGACGCATGGAGGTGGGCCAGTTCCGAGTCGGTGAACGATCGGGTCAACGCGTGCAGAAGCGCGTCGAAGACGGCTTGTTCGCTGTCTCGCAGCACGTGGTGGCCCGCATCAGTAATTGCTACCGCCACCTTGCGGCGGTCCGTCGCATCCACGCTGCGCGTCACCAACCCGCGCCGGCGCAGCTCGCTGAGGACCGCCGTGATCGCCTGCGAGGTAACCCGCTCACGTCCCGCGATCGTTCCGGGCGAGGTCGGTCCTTCCCGCTGGAGACGGACGAGGACAGCCGCCTCGGTGAACGTGACGTCGGACCCCGCACCACTCGCGGCGTACAGCTGACGCATGCGGCGGGCGACGCGGCCGACAGCGATTCGCAGGTCCTGCGCGTCCTGCAGAAGATCCGGAGTCTCGCTCACAGATATGAAATCTAGCTTACGTATCCTGGGCGAGCAAAACCGGCTGCTTACGACAGCGGCACGGTGTGACTCGCTGCGGTCCCCACCACGATCCCCGTGACGGTGGTCGCGGGACTGACCGTAGGCTCCCTGCGGGTGTCCGAAACTTGTCCGGGGCTGTGACCTGGGACTTTTGCGGGCGCATCGCGCGGAAGTCGCGTCGGTCGAGTGTGAGAACACTGTCGGTCTGGTACTGCTCCGCCAGCACCACGTTCACCGCGTCCGCCACAACGGCCAATCTCCCAGTTCACCACCAATCGGCGTTTTCCCAGCAATCAAACAATAGCCGACACTGAAAGCCCCTCCGAAATCCCACGAGAAATCTCCTCGCGGTCTTCCGCGGTCAACGCCTGACCCCGCACCCAGGTCTCCCATCAGTGAGCCACAAGATTCATCACATGTGGCGCACTGACTCCTTGAGGCCGCCGGAGGAACCGGAGGTGTTGGGTGTCGACCGACGAGCCGAGGTACCCGTGCCTCGCAAAGCGATGGACGGGGGGCGATGTGGCGAGGTGCGTGCCGTGGCCCCGCGACGCCGCGTCCCTATTGCCGGGCGCTCTAACGCCGTGAACCACTCAGCGCATCGACGCCGGCGGCGAGGGCGAGCACGGATCCAGTCACGATATATTTGACGCCGGCGCTGTAGCCCATCAGACCCATGCCATTGTCGATGACTGCGATGACCGCACCGCCGAGCACGGCATCAAGGATGCGGCCCTTGCCACCGAAGAGGCTGGTTCCGCCGATGACTGCGGCGCCGACCGCGTAGAGCAGGGTGTTACTGCCGCCTGCGTTGGGATCCACGGACGTGGCTCGGGAGGCTGCGGCGATACCGCCCATCGCGGCCATGGTCGAACAGATGACGAAGGCAACAACACGGATCCGGATGATGTCTATGCCGGCGCGGCGGGCGGCTTCGGCATTGCCGCCGACAGCGTAGACATGACGTCCGAAACGGGTGCAGGTCAGGACGTATGTCCAGAACACGAGCAGCGCGACGATCACCGGCACGATGACCGGCACGCCGCGCAGGGAGACGATCGCGCTGTTACGTGAGCGTTGGAGGTTGAGGAAGTAAACGGCGGCCCCACCCACCAGGGCAAGCGCGGTGATCCGTGCCGCAACCACGGAGTGCGTGGTGTGGCTGAGACCATGGGCACGGCGCGTGACGATTCTGGCTGTCTGGACGTATCCGTAGCCGATGACAGCTATGGCGAACAGTGCCCATCCCAGGACCGGAGGGAGATTCTTGTTCGCGATTGCAATGATCGTCTTATCTTGGATGGAGATGTTGCCGCCGTTCCCAATGATGAGTAGGACGACGCCCTGGAGGGCGAGGAACGCGGCCAGCGTAACGACGAATGACGGTATGCCGATGCGAGCGACCGCGAAGCCGAGGACCACGCCGATGATCGCGCCTGTGGCCAGCGCACCCAGCACGGCCACCCACCAGGATTGGCCGTTATTGGTCAGGAGGGTGGCCATGACCGCCGCACACACTCCGGAGGCGAAGCCCGCGGACAAGTCTATCTCTCCAAGGAGGAGGACGAAGACGAGACCCATGGCAATGATGGTGATCGCGGCACCCTGGGTAAACAGATTCGCAAAGTTGGTCTTTGAGACGAATGACGGCCGCAACACGGCGAAGACCACGCACAGGACGATCAGGCCGAGGATAGCCGGCAGGGCACCCATGTCCCCGCCACGGATTCGTACGGCATAGCTGCGGACATGGCCGCCGAACCCGGAGCGCTCCTGCGCGGCAGGCGCTCGGGCTGCGATCGGCGGCATCTCCCCGCTCAGAGGGGCTGACTGATCGACAAGGTGGACGCTTTTCATCCCGGTTCTCCGTTCGACGGCGAGGCGACCGAATCGGCCGGCGGTAGGCCGCCTGCCGCCACCGGAGCTACCGCAGCCAGCGTCGCCGCGTCGGCATGGTGTGGTGACGGCGGCGGCCCTTTTTGGCTCACGCCCGACTGGCCGGTCGTGATCAGTTCGACTATCGTGGCGTGCGTTGTCTCGGCAGTCCGTACCTCTGCCGCCACTCGCCCGAGGTAGAGCGCACAGACCCGGTCGGACACAGCCAGGACGTCGTTCATGTTGTGGGAGATGAGCACGACGGCAAGTCCAGCCCGCGCAAGCCGTCGCACCAGTTCGAGTACCTGGGCGGTCTGCGCCACGCCCAGCGCGGCGGTCGGCTCGTCCAGGATCACCACCTTGCTGTTCCACAGGGCCGCCTTGGCGATCGCGATGGTCTGGCGTTGACCACCGGAAAGGCTGGCGACCTTCTGACGAAATGACGTGACTGTACGCACTGAAAGGTCGGCGAGCGTCCTGGCTGTGAGTTCCTCCATGCCTGGCTCGTCAAGGACGAACCGTCCCCGCTTCTCCCGGCCGAGGAACAGATTCTGGACGATGTCGAGGTTGTTGCACAGGGAAAGGTCCTGGTAGACGATCTCGACACCGAGCGCGGATGCGTCTCGGGGGCTGTGCACGTTCACCGGCTCGCCATTGAACAGATAGGTGCCGGAGTCGATGGGGTGGATGCCAGCGATGCATTTCACCAGCGTGGACTTGCCGGCACCATTGTCGCCGACCAGAGCGGTCACCTCGCCGGAGCGGGCGGCGAAATGTACATCATGCAGGACGTGCACCGCCCCGAAGCTCTTGTTCACCCCACGTAACTCTAGGATAGGGTCTCGCTCCAGACGATCATCCATCATTGCTCCTCGTGCGACGAAGCCTCCCTGCGGTCCGACGAAGACCCCGCGCCCGATCGCCGATGGCGCGCCGCTGCGCCGCTGCGCCGCTGGCGTGTCCGCACTGTCGTGACCGCCGGACCCGCCGATCGCCAACCGTGCGCGGGGTCGCTCCGAACCGGGAGCGCTATTCAGAAGGCGTACTGTACGTGAGACCGGCTCAGATCGAGACCGGTTCAGCTCTTCCGATCAGCATATTCTATATTATGAATAACGCACCGGGTAGCCGCGTCACAGGCCCGCGGCGGCACACTGGGTCGTGAGGGATTCGATGCACACCTGCGCTCGGGAAACATAAGCGTCGGCGATGACATCCTTGACATTCGATTTGGTGATTGTAACCGGCGTCAGCAGGATTGACGGGACGTCCCGCTTTCCGACCGGGTCCTGGAGGCTGCCGGGCACGCTCGGCTTTCGGCCACTGGCCAGGTCGATCGCCAGGGATGCCGCAGCGTCCGCCTCCTTCTTGACGGCCTTGTAGACGGTCATGCACTGGTCACCGGCAACAATATGCTGCAGGCCCTGCACCGTGGCATCCTGGCCGGTGACAGGAATCTTGCCGTTGAGGTGGTTCTTCGCCAGGATTGCGATCGCGGCGTTGCCGAGTCCGTCATTGGCCGCCAGCACACCAGCTATCTTCGGCTGCTGGGTCAGCATCTGTTCAAAGATCGTTCCGGCCTGCTGGTTGTCCCATTCCGGCACCGCTTGGTCCGGTCCCTTCACCAGAGTCCCGCTGTCATACAACGGCTTCAGCACCGACTCGTAGCCCTGTTTGAACAAGGTTGCGTTGTTATCGGTCGGTGAGCCGTTCAACTCGGCTACGATCGGCTTGTCCACACCCTGTGCCTTCAGGCAGTCCACCAGGCCCTGGCCCTGCAGCTTCCCGACCGCCACATTGTCGAAACTGACGTAATACTGAGCGGACCCACCCAGCGTGAGGCGGTCGTAGTCAATAGTCGCCACACCCTGGGCCCGGGCTTTCTCCTGGATCGCCTTACCCGAACCGGAGTCCAGGTTCGTCATCATGAGCACCGTGACACCTGACGTGATCATCTGGTCGGCAATCGTCTGCATCTGGGTCACGTCGCCCTGTGCATTCTGAATCTGGTACTGAACTCCGGCGGCCTTGAAGGCCGCCTCCAGCAGCGGCTGGTCCGCGGTCGTCCAGCGGGCGGAGCTCTTCGTGTCCGGCAGGATTACGCCGATCTTTCCTGTTTTCTGGTTGGCGGTCGATGACGTTGACTCAGAAGAAGATGCCGCCGGTTCGGAAGACGAGCTGCCGCAGGCGGCCAGAAGCGGGAAGGCGATCGCGATCGTCGCCGTTATTCCTAAAATCTTTTTCCGCATCAACGTGTATACCTTTCCTGGGTGTCCAGATCGCCTGTAATAATCGGGCCGTCGATGACGGAACGCATAACACGCCTCGCTATTTGTCAACAATGAATGGCCAGTGACCGCCGTTCCGAGAATTGGGTTCGGAATCGGACCGGATGAGCCACACCCTAAGTGGTCGGCGGCAATTCGAACCATA